>JANLTA010000818.1:0-1731 GCA_031362705.1 Gemmataceae bacterium
CGATGTCGTACTTATCCGAGCCTTCGGGTATGCCGATCTTCCACGCGTCGCCAACTTTTTTCGTGTTGGCCATGGTTGCTTCAAACCACACCGGAATCGTTTTGCCGGGCAGTGCGTCCTGCTTCAGTCGCAATTGCGGGAAGAACAGGCTGTGACCCACATCGCGCGTCTTAAAGTGCAGCAGCACTTTCTGGCCCTTCCACACGTGGACATCGTTGCCAACGTGGACATCGTCGATGCGTTCGGGCAAACGTTTGGCGAAGTCATCTTTTGCAGCCGTGGGATTGGCCTTCCATTCCTCTAGGTGCTTCGGCGACGGATAGCGGAAGCGGTATTCCCATTGCCTCGCCTCGGCGCTGATTTGCAGGAAGCTCTCGCCGCTCTTGATGCGTTCGGCCAGGTGAGTCGGGTATTTGATCTTGGCCCAGGCGTTAATCTGAATCACGGCAAGGCCGACGAGGATGACTGCCGGGATCGCGGTCCAGATGATTTCGAGTTTGGTGCTGCCGTGGCTGAACTGCGACTTGCTTACCGAACCGGCGCGGAAAAGGTTGACGACCAACAGCACTTCCGTCAGCACATAGAAGAAGGCAACAACGCCGAGGATCAGCAAGAACAAGTTGTCAATTTCCGGAGCGTAACTTGATGCGGCTTTCGGCAGCCACCAGCCCATCCACGGTGAAATGGCCGTCGATACGAAGATGCCCAACAGCACGACGCCGAACACCATTCCCCAAAACCGATGCATACGGAAGCCCTCCAAGCCGCGCGGCCGCGCGGGGGATGGTTATTCAATGACAACGCCGTGCTTGGATTTCAGTTTGGCCCGCAAGTCCGGATAGTGCAGCGCCTGCATGAAGTTGACGAGATCCCAAATCTTATCGATCTTCTTGGCCTTATCCTCGTCTGTGGGTCGGAGCAATTTATCGTAGCTGGCCATGCCTGCGCCATTGATGCCGGACCAGACGCGGTAATACATGTCGATGGGCCGCCGACCGCCACGGTAGTAACCGCCGACCAAGTCACGCGGCCGAACGATGGTGCCCCATGCGTCGAAGGAATATGGCGCTTCGCGGCCAAGATTCTTATGGCAGCTAACACAACTGGCATCGCCCGGCTGCATGAAGAGAGTAGCACCCCGAGCTGCCGAAGCGAGCATTTCGTCTTCATTATCGGCATATGGATAATTGTCGGGCGTGATGCCTGCGTCTTGTGCCGCCATCCATCGCAACGGGAATCCATCCGTCGCCTCAGTAAACTTGGCATCCATTGAGGCGAAGGCGGACTTTTCTTCGTCCGCCGTCGGTGGCTTCAGGCCCGCGATTTCATCGATAGTCTTCTTGATCTCATCGGCGGGTTTGTTTTCCGCCTGCAACGACTTGCGAACCGCTTCAATCTCCTCGGCATTTGGCGGGGCAACCAGCTTGTCCGAACCGCTGAGGCATTGGCCGATGACGTGACACTCCACCTCGCCGCGCAGACTCAGGTGAATTACATAGCTGATGATCTTGTCGAGTTCCTTCCGATCGTAGTTGCCGAAGCTGGGCATCGATGAGCCTTCGATGCCATGAACGAGAATGTGCATCAGGTCATCGCGGCGCGGCTTGCGTTCGCCCAGGTCTTGTGTGGACGAAGTGAACTTAAACAGCCCTTGCCGATAGTCGCGCGGATGCGGATTGACCCAAAACCCGGTCGGTCCACGGCCACTACCTTCCAGTCCGTGGCAATGGA
>JANLTA010000829.1:0-1653 GCA_031362705.1 Gemmataceae bacterium
GAATGGAAAGTGGAGCGTTTCAGTCAGCATCTTTCCTGCGATCAATGCGGTCGCTCGCTGGAGCAACTCAATCCGCACAATTACTCATTCAATAGTCCGCTCGGTTGGTGCTCGAGTTGCGAAGGCCTCGGAACGCAAAACGGCGCGAGTCTCGACCTGTTGATCCGCGATCCGAAGATGACGGTGCGCGCGGGCGCCATCGCGGCATGGCCGGACTTATTCCCTGGCGCGGCATTCCTGCCTTTTGCCGAAGCGCTCGCGAAACATGGCAGCTTTTCCCTCGACGCGGCGTTTGCCGAACTCGAACCCCGGCAACAGCGTGTCATCCTTTACGGCAGCGGCGATGCCTGGCTGACGCTTCCGAACGACGCCAAGTTCCAGTACAAGGGTCTGATGCCCGCCGTTGATGAAGCATCGCGCGTCAGCTTTCCGTACCGGGCCAAACTGGAACACCTCGTCGGCGAAGTCCCCTGCTCCACCTGTGCCGGTTCGCGCTTGCGCGACGACGCCGCGGCCGTGCGTTTTCAGGATCAATCACTGGGCGATCTCTGCGGCAAGCCCGTCGGCGAGACTTTGCGGTTCTTTAAGTCGTTGAGCCTGGACAAACGCCGCAAGCAAGTGGCCGGCGAGATTCTGCGCGAGATTATCAACCGCCTGGAGTTTTTGGTCGAAGTCGGGCTAGATTATTTGTCGTTGGCGCGCCCTAGCCCAACACTCAGCGGCGGCGAAGCGCAACGCATTCGCCTCGCCAGTCAAATTGGCAGCGGCTTGACAGGTGTTCTCTATGTGCTCGACGAGCCGACAATTGGCCTGCACCCGCGTGACAACCGCCGGCTGCTGGCCGCACTTAAGAAACTTCGTGACCTGGGTAACACATTGCTACTGGTCGAACACGACCGCGAAGTGATCTTCGGCGCGGATCACTTGCTCGATTTCGGCCCCGGCGCCGGCGACCGCGGCGGCGAGATTGTCGCCGAGGGACCGCCCAAGACCGTCGCCAAATCAAAGACATCGCTCACAGGTCAATATCTTTCGGGCCGCTCGGCGATACCGGTGCCGAAGAATCGGCGTGCCACCGGAAAGAACCCGCCCGCTCTGATCATTCAGGGCGCACGGCATCACAACCTTAAGAACATCACCGCGACAGTGCCGCTGGGCGCACTGGTCGCCGTGACCGGCGTCAGCGGCTCCGGCAAGAGTTCACTCGTGCACGAGGTGTTGCACGATACGCTGGCCCGTCGGTTACACCGGGCTAAGACGCAAGGAGCAGCGCACGACGCGATTGCGGGCATTGAGCAAATCGACAAGATCATCAGCGTGGATCAGAATCCCATCGGTAATACGCCGATGAGCAACCCAGCGACATTTACCGGCGTGTTCGACCTGGTTCGGACATTGTTCGCTCAATTGCCCGAGGCCAAGGTCCGCGGCTATCAGCCCCGGCGATTCAGCTTCAACAGAGCCGGTGGCCGCTGCGAAGCTTGCGAAGGCAACGGCCAAAAGAAGATCGAGATGCACTTTCTGCCCGACGTCTGGGTGACCTGCGATGTGTGCGACGGGGCGCGCTTCAATCCCGAAACGTTGGCCGTGAAGTACAAGGGCAAATCGATTGCCGATGTGCTGAACATGCGCGTCACCGACGCGCTGGAGTTG
>JANLTA010000848.1:0-3171 GCA_031362705.1 Gemmataceae bacterium
CGCCCGCCGCCAAAACCGCTCCAATTCCGGATCCCGCCGCCGCGCCCGCTGTCCCATGGTGCCAACCCTCAGTGTGTTGGCCTCCAAGTTAATCATTTAGCCGGCGCGAATGCCAGACGCCGATTCAGCGGACGCTTACGATAGAAGTCCAGTTCTGGATCGGTTGCATGTGTAACATCGAGCGTTCCCATTGGGCATCCGTCAGGACTCCAAAATCTAACCTCTCCAAAGCGGTAGCACATGTAGTCCCCAGTTACCATTTGGAAGAGTTTTGTGAACTGATCGAAAATGTCGGTATCCCGAGTCAAAATTGTCGTTGTTCCACCCGTCATGATTGCGGTGATGGCCGCAGAGACGACCAATTCCTCGTCAGCTGTATAGTTTCTTTTGCCTTGATCCTTCCATCCTTTGAATGCGATAGGACCAACACGCGGATGGTACTCTCGGCTGAGACGATTTCTGACCTCATGTTCCGTTGGCGGCTTTCGCAGCTCCGATTGAATTTGGTTGGCAAGCCGAATACCAATACGCTTCCGGACCGACAATAGGTTGACATAGTATTCGTATCCGTATTTGAGCATCTCGGATTTGTTCAGTATTCCTACTTGGAATGGCTCAAGCTGATTGCAAACAGTCCCAACGACGTCGGCAATGCGGAGCGGACCATTCTCGCGTCCTGACGTTTTACAGTGATCGAGCGCGCGCGGAAGCCAGCTATGCAGGTACGAATTATGAAGCGGCTGCGCGATCCACCCACTAAGCTCTGCCACTGTCATTTCCGAAAATGAAATGACCGGCGTCCGCCCCAACGCCCAAAATTGCTGTTGAATTTCTGTGGTGATGAATCCGGTATCCGGAAAGACAAAATTCGATTTCATTTGTCCACGGGTAATCAGATCGTACAGACTTCGGATTGATCGATCTTCCTTTGGTGTTAACACGCCAAAACTCATCCGAGCCATTGGTCGTTGGTAATTCCAAGTTGGCTGCGGTGGAAGGACAAACCTCTCGGCGACGGGATCCGTCTTAGCAAAGTGCTTTGCTACCGGAGTCGGATTTGGCTTCCGTGTCGGGTCAATTACCATTGGATACCTTCCTCTCGTGGTGTTCTGCACATCTTAGTTCCTTCGAAGACGCATCCAGGCCCCTGAAGGTTCTCGATGCGCCGCACACCCGTCGCGTTGGCTTGATCAGGCGCGAGACTCAAGCTCCCCATGAGCTAGACTTCCTTCATGTCTCCGCTCGTCGGCTGTTCGATTGCGATTCTCATGATCATCACGGGTTCCGTGACCGTGGTCTGTCCGACTTTGGTATCCATATTTCAAGAGGATGATGAGACGTCACCCGAGGCCGCGATTCGCGAAATACGAATCGGAGCGATCTTCATGCTGCTCTTTGGCGGCGTAATTCTCTACGCGATTCTGACAGCCAAAGGCCCGCCGGAATTCATGGGCGTGTAGCCGACGGCACTACACCCATCTCACGAATGACACTTCTGGTTTTCGCCCGGAGGGCGCAAGGCCGTAGCCAGGCGTTTCAACGCCTGGGAGCGTTCCCCCAAAAATGTTTGCCGTCCGGCGGACGGACGAGCCGCCGCCATTGCAAGGACCGTGCGTCCTCCGGACGCATATAAGCGTGGCGGCGTTCAGTTCCAGGCGTTGAAACGCCTGGCTACGATCGTGCGCCCTCCGGGCGTAATCAACTCACAAAGGTTGCGGTTGGGGCGAAGGCGACACAAGCCTGACCCTTCCCAAATTCACTCTCCTGCTTGCACTTCACCCCTCAATCTGTGACAATCACTTTGTCACCTACTCTTTTAGGAATTCCGCCGTGCGCAATCGTATCCTCTTCGCCATCGCCGCGTTATGTATTAGCAACACCCTTTCAGCCGGCGACCAGATTCGCCTAGCCAACAACCCGAATCTTTCACCCGATGGTTCGCAACTCGCGTTTGATTGGGTCGGCGACATTTGGGTGGTGCCCACGAATGGCGGCACGGCCAAGGCACTCACGCAACATTCCGGTAAGGACACGCATCCGAAGTTCTCGCCCGATGGCCGCGAGATTGCCTTTGTCAGCGACCGCGACGGCACCACGCAAATCTATGTGATGCCGGTTGAAGGCGGCACACCGACACGGTTGACCCATCACACGGCCGGCTACGGTTTGGAAGGTTGGACGTCGGATGGAAAGAAGCTCATCGTCCGCGCCAACCGCGATCACTATTGGCGGCACGGCGAACGCTTAATGTTGATTGGTCGCGAAGGGCGCACGGCCGAGGAGTTGGTGTTCGATGATTACGGCGCTCAAGGCAACTTGTCGCCGGATGGCCGCAAGATGTTGTTCACCCGCGAAAGCACGCAATGGTGGCGCAAGGGTTATCACGGCTCGCAGGCCAGCCAGATTTGGCAATACGATTTGGATGGCAAGAACTTCACCAAGGTCTACACAACGGATCGCGGCGCGACCTGGCCGCAGTGGAAACCGGATGGCAGCGGCTGCTACATGGCCAGCGCCAAGAACGGCAACTTCAATCTTCACGAGTACGATATCGCATCAGGTACGGATCGGCAGTTGACGACCTTCGCGGATGATTCGGTCGTGCAGTTGTGCATGGCCCGCGATGGCCGCACCATCGTCTTTCGTCATCTCTTTGACTTGTACAGCTATCGGCCTGGCAATGGTTCGCCACCACTAAAGCTCGACATCCGCGCATCCGGCGACCGTGTGCAAGACCCGATCGAACGACGAACACTGAACACGGCGCAACAAGCATCGTTCGCTTCCGATGGTTTGGAAATCGTGTTCACGTCCGGCGGCGATTTGTGGGTCATGGACACGGAACTTAAAGAACCCAAGCGAATCACCAAGACGGCTGAGGAAGAACGTGACCCGGTGATGTCGCTGGATAGTCAGTTCATTTGTTTCGTCAGCGACATGAACGGCGAATGCAATATCTGGAAGGCCGAGCGGGCCGATAAGGCGAAGTGGTGGTGGCAAAACAATGACTTCAAGCTCAGCCGATTGACGCAGGACAAGGCCGTGAAGTCGCGGCTGAAACCCAGCCCGGATGGCAAATGGCTGGCGTACCTGCGCGATCGCGGCGACCTGTGGATCATGGACGTTGATGGCAAGAACGACCATCGCATGGTGAAATCGTTCTCCGGGATC
>JANLTA010000456.1:0-4439 GCA_031362705.1 Gemmataceae bacterium
GCGGAATTGGCACCGCCGCCGCAGGCGAAGCCGCTGCCACAGCCGCAGCAGTAAACCAATGCAGTCCGACAACGGGTCAGGGTTCATTGTCTCCCGGCAGTGAATCCTGACCCAGTTTCTTGCGCGAGCCATGCACGCAGCGTAGCTTCCGGATGCAACACCCACGATGCCTCACGCGAATGAAGTAGGGCATTAGCCTGCGTTTCAATCTCAAGCAATGATTTCCGATCATGGGCGTCGGTCAGGCTGTTTGCCACCAGGTGTTGCCAGCGGTCGAGATTGCGGCGCAATAAGTTGAAACGTTCCCGCCGCTGTTGCCGTGTTTGGCGTGGCATCGCGACCAGGCGATTGCGTTCCATTGCCAATTCATCTGATTCAACCAATCGCTGCGGGTTCCATTGCAGATCACGGGCACGGCGCTGAGTAGCCTTCCAATCGCCCTCTGTCGCGGCGAACCCCGGCAACGGTAATCGCAGGGTGCCACTGACGATCATGTACGGTGGTGGAGCCGTTCCGAAATAACTTGCGCTGATGGCATCCGTCAACTCATCGTATTTACCGCCGCCAATGCCGTGGATGAACACGTCTGCCAGAGCAAGCCGCACGAACAACGTCAACGTCAACGCACGCGGCCGCAACTTTACCGAAGCATCAGGCCAATTGCTTTCGTGCTTGCCCCAGCGAAACCGAAGACCATTTGCTGTGCGGCGAATGAACGGGCGCTGCCGGCGTGGTTCATCACTGGTCCAGCACCAAAACGGCGCTTCGAGCCAATCGCCATCCTCGGCTAGATCAGGCACCGGATGATGTCGACTCTTGATCCTGTTGGCAATGCGATAAGCCCTGACGGCGTTGTTGTAACAAGCGTGAAAGCGTGGCAGATCCGCGGCAATGATCTCAACGAATTGTTTGAATGCCGCTGTCGAACCCAGTCGCGATACGGTCAACTCGGCATTGTGCGCTCCCCAATGTTTTTCTTGTTCCCGACGCAAGGATACCAATGCGTCACTAACACCGGCTGCGTCACCATTCCATCCCGGCACGCCGATGGGCGGCATTGGCCAATCCTGCGTTGCCGCGCGCAGCCGATCGGGAAACGATGTCCATACTTCTCGATCACGGACCAACCACTCTTCATACGGCACGTCGCCCGGCGGTGCGTCGAACGGCACAGCAGCTACCGTGACCTCCTTCGCCGCGATGCCGGGCCGCCATACTGGCACGCGTATTGCCGCTGACTTCGGTACGTCGTTGTCCACAACCAAATTCAATGCAATGGCATTTTGTTCTTGAGCCAATCGGCCCATCACGAAATTCTTTAACCATACGCCGGGATGAGACAACTCGGGCTGATGTCCGGCAACCAACCACGCCATCGGCTGCGTTTGCACGCCCAAAAGTTGCAGAACTTCACGTCGTGCCAGTTCGCGCCATCGTGGCAGCGACATGCCATCGAACAATTGGCCGGGTAAATCAAAGTGCTTGGCCGTTGCCAGAAGTTGCGGCACCTCGGCCGAGGGCGGATCGATCAGCTTGTCACCGTCGCCGGAGGGTGCGCGATAGTGCCGATTTGCTAGGAACATAGCTCGCGGCCAAAGCAACCGCCAGCCGTGAAGTTGGCGTCGGCGCGGTCGATGATGTCGCGATAATATGTCAGTCGTTCCTCGGCGTCGTTGAGAATTCCGCCGAATGCCCGCTTCGGATCGAGATATACGCGCGGCACGCCGACTTCACGCACACGTAGTCCCAGCTTGGCCGCCTGCACCCAAAGTTGCAATGGCATGCCCCAGCCGCTTTCCGTGATGCGAAGCTGTGCGAGGGCACAAATGCGATATGCCTTAAAGCCGCAGAATGCGTCAGTGAGGTTTAAGCCATAGCGTTCGTTCAGTTCGGCCGTCACCGTTTGATTGATTCGCAACCGGTCGGTCGGCACCGATGTGTTCTGGCGAAAGTCGCGCAGATATCGGCTGCCCGAGGCGATGTCGCAATCCCACACCGACTCCAGCATCATCGGCACGCGCGACGGCTCATGCTGCCCGTCGCAATCCATCGTGACCAATACGTCGTAATGACCCTGCACGGCGTAATCGAACGCCGAACAAAGTGCCGCACCGTAGCCGCGGTTCTTTTCATGTCGAATCCGCAATAACCCTGGCTCGCCATCGAGCATCGTTGGCGTCGCATCCGTGGAACCATCGTCGATGACGAGGATTTCAGGACTGTAGCGCCGCACTTCGCTCAAGACATCCTTGAGGTACTTGGCTTCGTTGTAAACTGGGATAGCGGTGAGCCAGCGCATACGGTCGCCCCTGCGTTTTCGCTATTGTAGGTGGGCCGTCCAGCCCGGGCATTGGCGCACCGGGGGTCGAAATGTAAGTCACCCTTATGATTCTGCTGAGTTGCACGGACCTGACGCGCGGCTACGATGCCGTACCGCTCTTCGACGGCGTGGCTTTCGAGCTTTACGGCGGTCGGCGTGTCGGGCTTGTCGGGCCGAACGGGGCCGGCAAAACCACGCTGATGAAGTTGCTCGCCGGTCTCGATCACCCGGATCGTGGCGACATCCACTTGCACGCCGGCGCACGCATCGCACTCTTGGAACAGCATCCCGAATACGCCGCCGGGCAGACGCTCTTCGATGAAGCGAAAAGCGCCTTTGCCCATCTTCTGGAACAACAGGAGGAGTTGCATCGCACCGCCGAGCAGTTGGCCATCGCAACGGAAGAGAGTGAACGCAAACCGCTTGCCGCCAAGTTTGACCGCCTGACGGAATTGCTGCATCACGAAAGCGCCTTCACGCTCGATCACAAAGTCGAAGAAGTGCTGGACGGCCTTGGCTTTCTCAGGGAAGACTATGAACGGCCCGTTGCTTCGTTCTCCGGTGGCCAGCAACGGCGGCTCACGCTGGCCAAGTTGCTGCTGACTGCGCCGGATGTGATGCTGCTCGACGAACCATCCAATCATCTTGACATTGCGGCAACGCGCTGGCTCGAAGATTATCTTGTGCAACAACCGCAGGGCATGATCGTCGTCAGCCACGATCGATACTTCCTCAACAAAGTCACGACCGACATCTTCGAGTTGCACCAGCAACGCATCCACGCCTACCCGGGCAACTACCAGCAATACGTCCGACTGCGGCAGGAACGGTATGAGCAGGACCTCAAGGCGTGGGAAGCGCAGAAGGAATACATCGAGAAGCAGGAAGAGTACATCCGCCGGGTGCACTATGGCCAATTGTCGAAGCAGGCCCAATCGCGGCAAAAGACGCTCGACAAACTGGACCGCGTCGAACGGCCGACGATGGTGTCGGTGCCATCAATGCATTTCGCCGACGTGGTGCGGGCCGGCGATGTCATCTTTGAGGTCGATCGTGTGGCCAAGGCGTTCGACAAGCCGTTGTTCCGCGACTTGAGTTTTCAGGTCAAGCGCGGTCAACGGCTCGGCATTCTTGGCCCAAACGGCTGCGGCAAGACCACGCTACTCAAAGTGTTGCTCGGTGAGATGAAGCCCGACTCCGGCCACGCGCGACGTGGCCATCTCACCGAACTTGGTTACCTCGATCAGCATCTGAAGATGTTGCCAGATGACATGACGGTCCTGCAAGCCATATGGCCCAAGCCGGACCCGAGCATTACCAATCAGACCATGCGCGATCTGCTGGGTCGCTTTGGCCTGCACGGCGAAATGGTCGATCAGAAAGTCAGCGAACTCAGCGGCGGCGAACGCAGCCGGGCCGCTTTGGCTCGACTCGTGGCCGCCGGCGTCAACGTGTTGATTCTCGATGAGCCGACCAACCATCTCGACATCTGGGCATGCGATGCACTTGAACAGGCTCTATTGGAATTCGAAGGCACAGTCGTTGTCGTCAGTCACGACCGTTATTTTCTGAACCGCGTCGTCGATTTGATGGTCGTATTCGAAGGCGAACGCCCGCAAGTTGTATACGGCAACTACGACACTTATGAGTCGCTGCGAGCCGAGCAACTCGCCGCCGCGAAGGAATCTATTCAACGACAGGCCGTCCCAACACGAAAAACGACCGCCGCACCCAAAAAGAAACGCAAGTTCACATTCCGCAAAGTCGCCGACATCGAAGCCGATATCGCTGCCGCTGAGACAACCAAAACGACTTGCGAAGCCGCCCTCGCCTCCACCGACCTGTACCGCGATGGCAATAAAGTCAAAGAAACAATGGCTAACCTGGAGTTCGCCAAAGAACAACTCGCAAACTTATACGCCCAATGGGAAGAAGCCATGGAAATGAATGGGTGATTGGCCTATTCCGGCTTACCCGTGCGGATGAACTTCAAGACGGCGTCGCCGAGCGGGTCGCCGTCTTCCAACATGGCTTTCAACACGGTCTGATGATCGCGTGGCGTCACCAACAGCGCCTTTGCTGACACACCCTTTTTCGAAAGTGCTTCCTGAAACGCCAC
>JANLTA010000457.1:0-8438 GCA_031362705.1 Gemmataceae bacterium
CGTGAAAAAAGTGTGAAAAAAACGTTGCGTCTTATTACTGAGCGCGATAGACTAAGCGAAACCGGCTCCCCCTACCGGAATCCCAACAATCGCCGTGGACGTTCCACGCGGGTGTACTCGTTAGGTCATTTTGTCGGAAAAGGAGAGAGGCCATGACTCGCAACACTCGTCGCGGCTTCACGCTGATCGAACTCTTGGTGGTCATCGCCATCATCGCCATCCTCATCGGACTATTGCTTCCCGCGGTGCAGAAGGTGCGGGAGGCGGCGGCACGGGCAAAATGCTCGAACAATCTCAAGCAGATGGGCTTGGCATTGGCAGTATTTCATGATGAAAGGGGCGCATACCCTCCTGGCTTAGGCGCGTTCGGCGATCAAGTTGTGCAAAAGCCGCATACGGCTTTCGCTGGTGCAACAAAGCCGATCACTCCATCGACTTTGCGGTTCGCCAGTTGGTACACCTGGATCATGCCGTATGTTGATTCCGGGGCGCTATTTTCCACTATGCGACGGACGAATGTTTCCGGTCGTGTCCCCACGAAAGAACTCAATTATATTTTTACGTGTCCATCGGAACCGCGCGGTGACCTGGACTACGGCACAGGCTCCGGGGTACAAGCCACTGGCTCATACGCCGGAGTCGCGGGCGCATCTCAGTACGAACCTGGTCAGTCCCAAGGCGCAGGTGGTATCGTGTATATGGACGGAATTCTACACTGGCGTTCGCGTGTGACGGTGGATCAAGTTGCAGACGGTACCGCATATACAGCCACCATTGGCGAACGACCCGCGGATCCGAGCGAAGTTTGGGGTTGGTGGGATACGTCAATTAACTTAACTACTGATTATGACATGGATTGCACCAACGGTACCGCTAATCTGACAGCCGTGATTTACCCATCGTCCAATACCACTCCTAACTTCACTTGCCCCTTGGTTACCGGACCTAATTACGTGGCGATCTACCGCGCCCCCGGACGCCCGAAATCGTCCTCATCGTTCGGTACTAACACGAATAACTACTGCGACTTTAACATTTTCAACAGCAATCACACCAATGGTGCCAACTGGGTGTTCGCCGATGGTTCGGTGCGATTCATCCCGTACAACGCCGCTAAGATCATCTGGTCTATCGGCAGCAAGGCTGGCAGTGCCGCACCGTATCCGAACGAAGGGTCATTAGATTGGAGCTTGCTACCCTAAACGCTAAAGTGCGTACTTTTTCAGTTGCATCGGCGGCCTCATTTAGCGAATCACAAGGAATAACGGATGGCAAATAAACCGGGACTTCGCCTGTTTTTCGGGGCATGTTTTTCCTCTGCGGTGATAATGCTCGCGGGGTGCGGTTCCGAAGGTGGTACGTGCATGGTGACCGGCAAAATCTCAAGCAAGGGCAAGACGCTTGTCTGTGGGATGATCAATTTGGTCGGCCCCAAGGGCGAGACAGCAGCCGGCGCAATCGAGGCCGATGGAACATTTACCGTTCCCTTTGCGCCTACCGGACTCGTCAAAGTAGGGGTGGTTTCTGAAAAACCCGTAGTTCATAAGGCGGTTGGCAAGCCAGGCGTGCCGGCACCGCCAAGCCCACCAGGGCCGGACCTCAGCAAGTGGTTCCCGATCGATGTCAAGTACGCTGACCCAACGACATCCGGCAAAACAATGACGCTTAAGTCGGGCACAAACGTCGTGGATATGGAATTGGAATAGCGACGCGGCAATAAGATGCAGCTTAACCAACCTCCGATAATTCATCGGAGGTTTTTTGCTTGATACTTGTTGGATGTGTCTCGTCGGGCTAGGTTGGTCTGTGGTTTTGCTTTCATTCGCCCTTCACCTTTCTCGGAGCGTCGTCATGTTTCATTCCTTCAAGAACCTGTTCCGAAGCGCCACCAACAACGTCAACCGTCGGCGGGTATACAACTCGAAACGACTTCGCCTCGAAATGCTGTTGGATCGCATAGTGCCCGATGTAACGCCTATTGGGTCAGAGTTTCAGGTCAACTCGAATGTTGAAGGGTCGCAAGATTCCCCAGCAATTGCTCGGGATTTCGACGGCAATTTTGTAATCGTATGGGTGTCCGGGAATCAGGGCTCGATAGTGGCACAGCGATTCGATACGAATGGTACACCACAAGGCTCCGAGTTCCAGGTTGACTCGCACCAGGACGGCGGCGCAATAAGGCCAGCAGTTTCCATGAGCAACGTTAGTGGCGCCAATGGTCAATTCGTTGTCGTCTGGGAAGATCTCAGCGACTTCAATCATCGAATCTATTCTCGTCGATTTGAAACAGATGGTACACCAATCGATGGAGAAGACGTTCAAGTAAACAGAGATGATGAGTTCTTCGTTACAGACCCTGCCGTCGCGATGGATCCAGTTGGCAGTTTTGCGGTCACTTGGACAGGAGACTCAGAAATTCGCGGTCGCCATTTCGATGCAGCGTGGGACATGTACGGAGACGAGTTTCGAGTAAACTCAGAAACGATTGGAAACGATCGACTCCATTCTTCGGTTGCCATTAACCAAGGTGGCAACTTTGTAGCCGTCTGGCATACGCAAATTGGTCCAGGCGGCGTAGGAAAACGAGATATCAACGGGCGATTGTTCAATTCATCAGGCCAGCCCGTGTCAGCAGATTTTCCAGTCAATGCGGACATTAGCCCCCCCGTTCCAACACCACTCATTGATGATAATCCATCCGTTGCGATGAATGGGGAAGGGTTCTTTGTTGTTGCATGGGACTCACATTCCGGTGGCCCACTTTCGCCACCGCCCGATGGTGACAGACTTGCGATCCTGTCACGACGATTCGACCCTTCAGGGCTCCCGCTCGACGCGTCAGACGTGGTCGTAAACACGCATGCTGAAGGCAATCAGTATTTACCTACTGTCGCAATGAGTCCGGAAGGACAGTTTGTAATAACTTGGAATAGTGGCGACAACGAAGCAACACAAGACGGTGAGCTTGCAGGTGTTTTTGGCCAGGCCTACTTTTTCGACGGTTCACAAAATGGTGGAGAGTTTCTTGTGAACACTACGATTGCAGGCGACCAGTTATGGCCGGCTGTAGCGATGAACGGGACCGGAAACTTTGTAATTGCCTGGATGAGCGAAGATAAAGACGGCAATGGAATATTTGCTCAGATGTTTGCGTTCTAGTATCGAGGACTATTGGTTCGATGAAAACTCAGAGACCACCTCCGGCCCTGCCACCCGGAGGTAATCGGCCATCGGCATTACGACGGAATCCGTCAGCGAGCCGGCGTTGAAGGCGATGCGGTCGCCGTGGTGCAAGTTGGAAAAAACCGATACCATAACTATGTCTGTTTAGGAGAGGTCTCGTGAAAGACTGGCGGCCGCTCTTTGAAAGCGATCCGAATATCTGCGGCGGGCAACTGTGCGCCAAAGGTACTCGAGTGTTCATTACCAACATTCTGGACAGTCTTGCCGAGGGTGCGACGGACGAAGAAATCCTAAGGTCCTATCCATCGTTGCGGCAGGAACACGTCGACGGTGCCATGGCCTACGCGGCGGAATTGGCGCGGGAAGAGTCTTTGTTGCCGCTGATGGGCTCATGAAATTCAAGATCGACGAGAACTTGTCGAATGAGATCGCCGACGATTTGAGAGCGCTTGGGTTAGACGCCGACACCGTGCATGATGAAGGACTGACAGGTGCGCCGGATGCTCAGATACTCGCGAAAATCAAAACCGAATCCAGGGTCTTACTGACATTAGACAAAGGTATTGCAGACGTTCGACGCTTTCCTCCTGATCAGTACTCCGGAATTGTGTTGTTTCGACCGCCAAGTTCTGGTCGAAGTGAAAGTTTGCCTTCGTTCGACAACATTTGCCGACATTGCTTCTACAGAACCTGGACAGGCAGTTGTTTGTGGTGTCGCAAACGGGAATCCGCGTCCGGTAATGCGCAGCAACTGGATTCATTTAACAAGCGAAATTGACACGCATAAGCCCCCCGCCAGCCGGAGGTAATCGGCCATCGGCATCACGATGGAATCGGTCAGAGACCCCGCATTAAAGGCAATTCGGTCGTTATTGGTGAGTGATTCGTCCACGTAAAGATCGAAATCCAAGATCGGACGGCCGAAGGGTGGCCAATCACCGGGCAAATAATCCTGACGCGTCGGAACTATTGAGCAGTCGTTTCGTTGTATTAAATCGGCGTGCAACGAGTGATGCTCGGCACACGGTCAAAATCGGCGTCATTGCTGGCCAGAAGGCTCAAGCCATGCTGTTGCATGATGGCGACGATCAGTGCGTCGCCGGTGAGCAATTCAAATTGCGCGCTAACAAGGCTCGCGAGTTCCACCGACGGCTGTGTCACCGCGAGAACCTGAATGCCGAGATGTTGAATGCTGGCAACGGCCAAACGCGACGCCTGCAACTTGGGTATTTCAGCATGGTTCTTGCGCAACCGAGCGGCAATGGCTGTTGCGGGCCAGGAAAACAACTGCATGGCTTCCAAGGTCATCAACCGGTGAGCGACATCGGCAAGGACATGAGTTGAAATGGAACCTTCGAGATCCCGAAGCTCGACCCGCTTGATCAGTTGCGTGCAAACAGCTCCAACCTTCGGGTCCGCGGTAAAATGATACACGAGTATGTTCGCATCCAGGAACACACGAGCCCCCGATGGGATCCCGGCAAAGTTCATGCGCTCTCCTGGATGCCGAACTCGTCATCCTCTGCGACTTTGCGAAGCACATCCAGTGGACCCGTCCAAGCAACCAATCCGGCCGTGCGCTCGGCCCAACTTGTGGATGACTCAACAGTCAGTCGAACTTTTTCATGCTCGCTTAACGGCAGCGACTGAGTTGGCCGCAGCAGGCCGCCTTCATAAACGGCATCAACGGTAATCGACATTTCCGCACTCCCGATCAGGTCATCATCAGCGAATTGTAGCGGGAAAAATGACTTGAGAATAGTCCACAAGTGTAGCCAGTGACGAACAGAATAGCTGGCGTGTGTCGTTGACAAGCGACTTGGGCACTTAAGCTAGCGTTTTCCGAACTGACGCAAACGACCTCTGGCCCCGCCAGCCGGAGGTAATCGGCCATCGGCATTACGACGGAATCCGTCAGCGAGCCGGCGTTGAAGGCGATTCGGTTGTTTTTGGTGAGTGTCTCATCCACGTAAAGATCGAAATCCAGAATCGGACGGCCGAAGGGTGGCACGCAGCCGGGGACCAGGCCGGTGAGCGCGAGCAGTTCCTCCGGTGTGGCGAAGCGAGTCTTCTTCACGCCGAGGTGGCGCTTCACCGCCGCTGAGTCGAGCTTGCGGTCGGCCGGCAGGACAAACAAGCGAAAGACGTCGTCGGTTTTCAGCAGGATCGCCTTGCCGCCGATGTGCAACGGTTCGCCCCGCGCGGCGGCCGACTCTTCCGATGTGCGTGTCGGCGCATGTTGTATCTCACGGAACGACACATGATGTTGTCGGAGGAGTTCGCGGATGGATTCGAGCACGGCATTCATGAGTAACACCGGATTACCTTGATGAGTTTCAATTTACGAGTTCTGAGTATCTGAAATTCCCCTCCCTCGAAGGGAGGGGTAGGGAGGGATTCAAGACTCGCCGTTCAGATTGGCTGCGTTTCCTTTCGGCAACTTCTCAAGAAATCCCTCCCTTCGAAGGAGGGGAATAAATCAAAACCCAAATACATCAAGGCAATCCGGCATAGATCGCAACTCCAAACCTACTGCAGTTTCGGATTCTTCGTAGCGGAAGTCGCCAGACTTCCCCTCTTGTCTCTCAGCGGTACTCTGGCGAGTTCCGCTACGATGAAACTCAATTTGCTCTAACGCCCGCGCGCTTTATCGCGGTAGGTCTTCGCACGCTCTTCCTGACCCATGTTCTTAAACAACTCGGCAAGGTTGTCCTGCGCCTTCGCGGTTTCGACGGAGTCCTGATTGTAAATCAACTCGACCCAAAGGTAGGCGAATCGCGCCTCTTTTTGTTTTGCCGGTTGCAGCCGGCGCGTATCGCCGAGCAAGTTGTAGATTGTGGCTTTTACGCTTTCATCGGCTTTGGGGAGCAGATCTTCAAGTTGTTTGGCCACGGTGTCCGCGTTACCCGGCTCGGCCAGGCAGGCAATGCGATAGATCGGAACACGCGGGTCGCTGGTGGCCAGTGCATCCAACAGTTGCTTGGCCTTGTTGTTGTTGCGCTGCGATAAATACAGATCGACACTGGCCAGCTGACAATCGTTCTTGAGTTGAGGTGCAATGGCCGGTAGCGCCGCCAGTTCATCGAAGACTCGGCGAGCGGCATCATAGTTAGGCGGGTCAGCATCTAAGTGGAGTCGAGCAAGCAGCCGCGACGCCGGCAGCCGCTGCCAGCTGTCCGGATGGTCTTGCGTCCACTTGGTTAGCGCTGCGGTTGCGGCTTTCAATTCAACTGGACTGATGTCGGCCTTCGCTGACATTAACGTGGCGACTTTGAATTCAAAGCTGCGCTTGAGGGCCGGGTTGCTGGTCGCTGCCGGCGACGCTGCCAGTGCCCGGTATCTGCGGATCGCATCATCAATCTTGTGGGACTCGTCCGCTTGCCGGGCCTCGCGCATGTCGATGCGAATGCCGCCGGGTGTTTCGTATTCGACGTCCACGATGTCACTCGCGGCAATGATGTTGCCGGCAACCTTGATACCCGCAAGCGATTCGCTCTCGATTTTGCCGTTAACCTGTTGAATCGGCCGTTCGCCGCGCGGCCCCCGGCCACGATAACGCACAGTATCCTGACCCGAGGCGGTAGGCACCGATGTAATCCAGAAAACGACAACATAAACAGCGATTGAAATACAACGGTGGTATTCTTTGTGTGTCCTTCGTGCCTTTGTGCCTTTGTGGTTAATCTTGAAAACAAACCACAAAGACACGAAGACACAAAGGTAACACAAAGAAATCCAAAACAAGATGTCTTCAGCGGACTGTACCGATCGGTTCATCGACGCTCTCCGATTTCGAGCAATATCTTACCGCCGGCCGCCATGTACTTTTCTTTCAACATTGCATTGTCGGCCATCAATTCGGTGAAACGGGCACGGCTGGCTTCGCCACCGAAATCGGGTTGAGACTGTTCGAGTTTGACCAGGCGCGTCGCCAAACGCGTCATCACATCATTGGCCTTGGCGTCGTTGTTCTTCTGGGCGTGCAATACCAGCGCATGTACTTCGCAGAAGTAGAATTCGTAGTAGCGTTCACGCAGCGGGGCGAGTTGTTGCATCTGTTGTTCCAGGACATTTGCCTGTTCCGTTGTACCCGCTTCGCCGTTGGTCGGTTGACTGCGCAGTTGTTTGACTTTTGCTGCCTTCGATTCGCAGGCCCGGGCGGAGTCCAGTAGCTTGTTCTGCATCTGCACCGCCATTTGCACGGCACCGGCAAACTGCCCCTCATCTTCCAGGAGCGCGATCGACTCGCGGCGGACATCGAAGTTGTCAAAGCCCCACGCTTTGTTCTGCTGTGTGCCGAGAATCTCACGCAATGTCGCTTTGGCCTTCCCGAAATCCTTCCCGAGCCGATGTTCCCGCGCCAGCGCCAGTCGGGCATATCGATAGGTCTTTATGCCCGGCTCATCGTCGCCTTTTGGTTCGGCGATCGCAGTGAGCAATTGCGCCGCTTTATCGTGCCGCTCAATTGCTGAATAGCCCTGAGCCAGGAACACGCGCACGTCGGCAGTCAAATCGGTTGGTCTGGTCAACTCATCAAGCAAACTGACGAGACCCGCTTCAATTTGCTTCTGCCTCGCGCTGTCGCCGGCTTTCTTGAATAACTCAAGGTCCTTCTTCAGGTCGAACACCAGCTTCAACAACAGGTCGTAAGCATTCCGCTGTTGATCGACACCCGCCAGCGTTCTGACACCGTCAATGTCCTGTCGTAGTGCCTCGGGACTCCCGGCAAGAATGTTGGCGCGGGCATCCAGCAGCAGCACGTCGCGCTGGATTTGCAGAAAGCCTTGAAACCACGGCTCGGTGAGATGTTGCGATTTCAGCCATGACGCTGATGATGCCTTGATCTCACGCAATTGTGATTCGAGCAACCGGCGACCGGCGTCGGGCTGGCCTTTGTCGATTGCCGCTCGTGCTTTGCCCCAAACGCCGGAAAGCCGGGTCCGTTCGCACTCGGCTTCGAGTTGCGCGAATGCTGGATCGCTTTTGTCAACGAGGTCTTTCAGCTTTGCCTTTAGCTCCGTGCCAATCCTCTCGACACGATCGAAGGTCGTGGGTGACTCGCTGTCGATCAACAACAGTTGGCCAAGTTGCAATCGGGCTTGATAGGTGGCGAGAACCGTGTCGGTGCTGGAACCGGGTGTCGGGTCGGCGACCTTTTCCAAGTCGGCAATGGACCGCATCAACAATCGCTTTTTGGCTTCTGACGATAAGTCGATCTGTTTATGTTGGGCCAGTTGGGCGGCCGCGCCTTGACG
>JANLTA010000901.1:0-2142 GCA_031362705.1 Gemmataceae bacterium
CAACTCAGCTCAACCGCGACAATACCCAGGCGCGGCCCGCCAGACGATCACGCGAGCGCCAGCTCCATCAAAACGGCCCTAGATTTGCGGGGTTCAATTCAAGTATTTCAGAGGTGATCACTGCCCGCTCCAGGGGTGACCAGCCAAGGATTTCATTTGCAGATTGGCCCTCGCCCATGGCTTCCAGGCTTTCGAGAAGAGTCGCGATCATGATCTCAGCTGCGTGAGTGGAGCCATCGTCGATTTTGAGCGCCACCCCCAATCCAGCTCCGGGCAGGATCGCAGCATAAACACCTTCTGCGCCAACCTTGACGACCGCGCGTCCCTCGCAGGCACGGATGAGCGCAGTGCAAACTCGACCGGTGCCACCCACAAGTTCCGGGTGGGCAATCATAGCTTTGATAATTCTCCGAGCGGCCGCCGCTCGTGGCGTCGTCGGAGGTTTTCGGGCAGCCATCGCCGCGAGCGCCCTCGCAAATGCAGCAAGCGGCAACGCAAAGTTTGGCGCTGAGCAGCCGTCAATACCCCAGGCAAACTCGCCCGTTGCTCCCGATAATTCCGAAAGAGTTTTTGCTACAGCGCGTTGTACCGGATGATCATGTTTTTCGTATCCTGCGGTGGGGATACCCCAGTGGCGAGCGACAGTAAGGAAGGCGGCGTGCTTGCCGGAGCAGTTGTTGTGTACAGCGTTCGGCTGTTCGCTACGCTTGACCATTGCCTCCCATACGGGCACGTATCGCACCGGCTGAGGGCCGCACGCGAGGTCGGATTCGCGACAGTCAATGCGTTTGAGCCACGCGTTCACAAGTGCCGTGTGCATTGGTTCGCCAGAATGTGACGCGCACGCCAGGGCGATCTCTCGATCTCCCAGATCAAATGCGTCCAACGCACCGGACTCGATCAGAACTAACGCTTGTATGGGTTTGAGCGACGAGCGCGGAAATATGGGTGATTCAACATCGCCTAGCGCAAAGACAGTATTACCCGTTGAGTTGACGATCGCGACCGAGCCGCGGTGGGTTTTCTCCACCAACGATCCGGCAATCATTTCAATAAGAACGGGATTGGTCAAATCGCCCTCCAACCACACCATGAATGTAAACATAGCGCATTTCGGGGGTACCAGGAAAAGTATCAGATGTCATTACGCCCTTACCAGCTGACAGTAGGTACAAGCGGCGTGAACGGCGCCCACTCCGAGTCGGTCAGATCACTCAGATGGCGCAAGGCCTTACGCCATGCGATTCAAAAACATCCTGGATCGGCTGTAAGTCGGTCAGACTGGCGGCACACCGCCGGGAACAGATCTTCGTTTGCACTTAGCACATTCCAGACACCTGGTTCCGAGGTCGCCACACGGATCGCCCCCTGCGTAGCGACGTGTTAGCGGACAGACCCTTACTTGAGATTTGCCAGTGTGTCGGCGACGAGCTGCCACAAGGCAGTGCCAATCGAGAGGAAAAAGTTGATCACGTTGTTCCATTGGCTCAACGGAAATTCCGTGAGGAGCGCATACGCGGTGAGCGCAATGAGGGCAATCGTTCCGTAGAGCGCTATCGTTAATCGGCATGAGCGCCAGGCGGCTAGTTGAAGCAACCTGTCTATGTTCCCCAACGGATCGCGATAGGTGTTACCGTCACTGTACCAAGCTAGAAACATGTTTGTGAGCAACAGAAACGACACAATGCCGAGATCGAGAATCGCAAGTCCGTTCGGAATGGACATCTCCGGCATCTTCGCACCAGCGCCCATTTGCCGAACGGCGGATTCTTGAACCGTGATCGTCAGAATGGCAGCCGTCAGTGCTACTACCTGCAACAAACCGGCGGATTTGTCCGTGACACGTTCCAAGGAGCGATCTACGAGGGCAAATGTTCGGTCGTACGCAAAAGCTTCCGCCTCACGACGCTTGGCTTGAAGATTCCCATCGTTGTGAGTGTTATCAATTTTGGTGATTTCCAGCGGTAACCGATTAAGCAGCACATACTCTTCGACATATCGCTCAACGATTTGTTGCCGGTAAGAGGCGCGCGCGCGCGAGCTTCGTGTTCAGGCAGTAGGTCATCGGCCCGTTCGGGTTGTTGTAGTGGAGACCAACGACGTCGTCCGTCTCCGCCGCGACGTCGCACGCGATCTCGAGCC
>JANLTA010000913.1:0-2140 GCA_031362705.1 Gemmataceae bacterium
GGCTTGTGCCGTCGGCGGCCGTCGCTGTACTCTCGTCAGGAACTTCTAGCGCGGATTCGCCGCTGATCGGTGATCCGTTGGGCCGACAAGCCGAGCGTGAATCAGTATGGTTGAGAAGGAGCCGGCGAAGGTCGCAAAGAAGGCCGCCGCCAAGCGGGTCGCTGCTAAGGCGGCCATGCCGCGCAAGACGGCATCGAAGTCGCAGTCCCGCAAAGTCGCGAAGCCGGCACTCCTCGGAGGCGGCAACCCTCAGATCGCAAAGGCCGACGGCGACGCCCCCGTGCAGGCCTACGTCGCGGCCATGCCGGGCTGGAAACGCGACGTCGGGCTCCGTCTCGACGCAGTCATCGAGCGCACCGTCCCCGGCGTGCGTAAGGCAGTCAAATGGAACTCGCCGCTGTACGGCGTCGAGGGCCAAGGCTGGTTCCTCAGCATTCATACCTTCACGAACTACGTCAAAGTGGCTTTCTTCCGCGGCACGTCGCTGCGTCCTGTCCCACCCGGCGAGTCCAAGGGCAAGGACACGCGCTACCTCGACATCCACGAGGACGACCAGCTCGACGAAGCTCAGCTTGCCGCTTGGGTGAAGCAAGCCGGCCAATTGCCTGGCTGGGGCAAGGCCTGACAGATGAATCCAACGATGACGATGCGAAGTGAGCGGCCCAACAACCCTCTGCAGCGGACGCGCCGCAAGCGGCGCGTCCGCTGAGCGGGAGCGTTAGACCGGACAAGAGGGGAGCTATGAGACTACTTACGATCGTCCTCCTTCTCCTGGGTTCAGCCACGGCTCTTGGTGGCGACCAAGCCACCTCACCCGTGAAGCGCGAGCTGCAACTGATCTACGTGTTTGAAGGAGAAAAGCCAGAGTTCGTATTTGTCATTGGGCAGTCTGGCTTTAAGTCGGTCGCTGCTTTGAAAGAACATCTGAAGACATGGCCGCGTGGTTCGGAGCTGCGCTGGGCGCCTGGCTGTGAGCGCTTCGGCGACGAACCGTTGCTATCCTCCGAGAAGGATATGCAGTCTTTTCGAGCCTTCCTTGAGCAGCGAGGCATAACATTTGTTCTGGTTCCATCGGGTTAGAGACAGTGCGGTCTAACCAGGCGCTCCGGCCGACGCCTTCGCGCTGCGCTCACTCGGAGCGGCTGAACACCAGCGTTATGCGGCGTGACCATTATGCTTCGTAAACTCTTGCGTGCGATGGCCATCGGAGTAGCGGCGCTCGCCGCTTTGATCGCCGTTGTGGCGTTCATCGCTCGATTTCTAGACGGTCCAATCTTCGTTTTCCCCGGCGGTCGGCTGGTCGCGGGGCGCTCGGCTAATTACTCGTCTATCGCATGGACCGACTTGGCGAGCGTGCGAGAAATCGAGTTCCAGCTCGAGTCGCCCGCCAGATCGAGAATTACTCGAATGACGATCTACAACAACACCCCCTATGTTCCGTGCGCGTTCTGCACGAACAAGGTTCTCAAGCAGTGGCCGCGGCAGCTCGAAGTGGACGACCGCGTTGTGATCCGGGTGAACGGCATGCTGATCGAAGGCCGCGCCCGTCGAGTGCCCCAGGACTCCGCCGAGTACAAGGCCGCTCGACAAGCTCATCTCGCGAAATACGCAAGCGCGACTGAGACCCTTAACGTCGTCGAAAGCGGCGCTGCGAAAATTGTCGTAGGGGCCGGGCAAGTTGCGCCCGGCCATGGTGGGGCGTCGAGAACTGATTCGTGGATGTATCGCATCGACCCGCGATGATCGACCTCAAAGCCAGAAGCGTGCGCCGCATAACCAACCAATGCAGTGGGCGAGCCGCGGAGGTGCCCGTCGCGGGGACGCCGCCCAGACCGGCCTTCGGCCGGAGGGCGGCTTGCGCCGCTTGGCAGCGACCGCTTTCCTATCGTCAACCTCTTATAGCGCGGACTCGCCGCTGAGCGTTGGTCCGTTACCCGGCAGTCCTCTTGGAGCATACGATGGACACATCGACTAATTAGTAGATATGCAATGCGGAAAGCCAGGGACGCCTAGCCTGTAGCCTTCCACTTGAGGCCCGGTCGCAACTTCGTATCCGCTCAGCGATCCCCGCGGATCTGCTGCCGGTCATCAATCGATTCCCAGACAAGCCGCTGGCCTACAACGTCACCTGGAAGACCTC
>JANLTA010000935.1:0-4980 GCA_031362705.1 Gemmataceae bacterium
CCGAAGCGGAGCGAGGCGGAACTACTTCTCGCCTCGCTCCGCTTCGGCCTCCATGACTTGAATTCGAAGATCAAACCGACGAGCCAAATCGCAGGCGGAACTGCACAAAGTCACCAGCGCTCACCGAACCATCACCGTCGAAGTCAAAGGCATAGTTGATGCCTCCGAATGCCAGCCGGAATTGGATAAAGTCATTTGCAGCAACACTACCGTCGCCATCAACGTCACCGAACAGGTGATGGAAGTTTAAAGCGTAGTTGTCGCCCGGCGTGCCATTGCTATCGCCATCAAGCGGTTGGCCGATTCCATCGGTTACTGACCCAGCGATGATTCCCAGCGTGAATTTGCCATCAGCCAATTCGCCGAAGCTCACGGTGGCTTTCGTCTGCCCGCTGCTGCTATCAAGCGAAACCGTGAACGGAACTGCGCCGCCGGGCCCGGTCAACGTCACGGCGGTAGCCGGCGTCGCGGGGAATGTTACCACACGGTCAAATGTCACAGTGACATTGTAAAAGCGTGAACGCTGGGCTGAACCATCGCCGACCACCGAGCCGGATACGACGGGCGGAGCGGGGATGTTAATCACGGCCGAATCGCTGCTGACGATGCCGAAGTCGTCAATCGCTTTCATAGACACGGCAAAGGTGGAAGCTCCGGTCAAACCCTGAGCGTTGAACGTTGGCGTCGCGCCGGTTTCATCGCCGCGAGTGGCACTGCCACCCGTTTCGCCGAAAAGCCCGTCGGCGTCGAGATCCCACAGATAGTAGAGCGACGATGACGACTGATCCGGATCCGTCGAGGCCAGACCCGAGAGTTGCACTGTGCCGTTAGCTGTTAACGCATATGGCCCGGCGGCCTCAGCTACCGGTGTGCGATTGATAAACAAGCGCACGGCCTTGCCGGTGGCCACAAGACTCGGATCGGAACCATCCTGAGAAACTAGCACACGATTGCTGCCCTGAGTGCCCACATCTTTGATGCCGACGGTCGCCGAGTTGCCGTTGTCGAGAGTACCCGAGTTCAACTCGGCGAGATCGGTGTAGTTGAAAACGACATCGCCGGATCGGGCACCTGTGTTCAGTTCCAACACAGTCTGGAACGTGATGCCGTCGTTGCCGGACGTGGGTTGCGGCTGGTAGTAATGGGCGTTGCGCCAGTTGATGACCAAACGATCCGGCGTGCCATCTGTGTCGAGATCAACGAACTTGTAGAGAATCAGGTCATCCGTTGCCGTGTTACGGTTCGTCACGATATCGTCCCACAACGCGGCAATCGAGGCCTGCGGCGCTGTGGTGGTCAGGTCAAGATTTGTGTAGTCGTTCGTGCCGCTGCTGAAAGTGATGATGCCGTTGGAACCAATGAACATCTGATTGGCGCCGGTGTACTCCACGCCATAGAAGCGGAACTTGTTGGTGCCCAAGCTGATCGTGTCGTTCGAGTCGTCAGTGTTGCTGAGCGAAGTAATACTGACCACGCCAGCATCGCCGGGATTCAACACCCACGCGACATCGTAAGGCACAGCATTGTAGGCATACCCGAAACCGTCAGTTGACCGGCCAATCATGAACGTGGCGGTGTAATCGTCGCCCGCTTCGCCGGAGATACCATTGCCGTTTTGATCCAATGCCTTGCCGTTGGTGGCGAGAATCTGCGTGCCGAGGGTTAAGGCATATGCACCAGGCACAATCTGACCGCCGATGTTGATCTGCAACGACGTTGGCGTCAACCAGGTGAATCCTGCGATTTGACCGGCGATGTTGCCACCCGGTCCAGTGAAACTCGCGATGTCGGCGGCCGCGCTGAAACTGGTTTGATCCATCGGCTGCGTGAAGTCGAACTGGATCGACGTTACCGGCCCGGTGGTGCTGCCGGTCGGCGTTGATTGCAAAACCCGTGGCGGTTGCACGGCCTGGGTGATGGTGACATTCGTGAACGTGCTCGTATTGAGCTTCGTATTATCACCCGCCGACACAGCCAAACCGGCGAACACGGACGATCCCATTGTGACGGTGGCGCTGCCGGCGGATGTCCAGTTCACGCCGTCGGTGGAGCGCTCCGCAGTAAACACATTGACCAAACGACTAACGCGGAACCAGTACGGCGAGGCAATGCCGGTGGTGTTCGCGGAAGCCGCCACACTTCCGATGGTGGTCCGGGACAACCAGTTCGAGCCAGCGGTCGGAGTGACGCCGAGAAACACCATCCGTGCATTGGCATTCAGCGTATCCCGGATCATGATGCCGACGCTGGCACCCGTTGTTGCTTCAATTGTCGCCACTCGTGCCGTGATGCTGCCATCGCCGCTGAGCGGCTGATACAGGAAGTTGAAGGCATCGGAGTTGCTGCCGATCTGAATGCCCGAACCGATGACGGTGTGTATGCCGCCATTGATGCCGGCACTTCCACGGCCACCAACTCCACCGACATCCTGATCCGCCCACGGCGATACCAGGGCCACTGACGGCGCGGTGGCACCAAACACAATCGGTTGCGACGTACTTTCCGAATACAGGTTCACAGCGGCGACGCGATAGTAATATTCGGACAGTGCGCTCAGCCCGGTGTCAGTGAATGTGGTGCCCGGAATTGTTGTCAGCGTGGTGTAAGTGGCTCCATCCGTGGATCGCTGAATGCGGTAGCCAGTCGCGCCGGCGACGCCGCCCGTCCAACTCAGACCAATCTGCGTCGCGGAGACACTGGATATTACTAAGTTCGTGACCGGATTAAGCCGCGTGCTGGTCGTGTAGGTTGCGCTCACGCCGTCGCCGAATGCCGAAGTTGGCGTGACGCGATACGAGTATGTAGTGGCAACTGTCAAAGACGAGTTGAAATAGCTGGGCGTATTGACTCCAACCGTGGATAGTACGATCCAGTTGGCACCACCATCATCGCTCCGTTCGACGCGATAGCCTGTTTCGCCAGCGATATCGCGCCAGTTGACGACGAGTTGCGTGGTATTCAGTGAAGTCACCGAATAACTGGTCACAGCGCCCGGTCGATTGATCGCGCTGGCCACCGGCGACGGTGCTGAGTTACTTGGTACCGCATCCCTTGCCGAGATTCGATAGAAGTAGCGGATTCCACCCGCGAGGCCGGTGCTGGTGTGCGTGAGGCTCGCGGTGGTCGCGACTTGGGTCCAACTGACACCATCGGCCGATCGCTCAATGGCATACGTTACCGCACCGGGTACTGACGACCAATTCGCGACGATCTCGGTTCCATTTCCAAGCGTCAGCGCCGGCACCGCCGGCGCGGGCAGGGCATTGTAGACCGGAGTCGGCGCACCCGTGGTGCCAGTGGTACTCACGTTTTCAAACGTGGCATCGTTCATTTGGTTGTAGTGCGAGTTGTTGTGGCTCGTGACTGCCAGGCCGATCAATACTTGCGTCGTCATGGCCAAGGTTTGCGTACTCACCGTAGACCATGTCGTGCCATTCGCGGAAATTTCGCCGACGATGGTGTTGCCGGTCCGCGTCAGGCGCACCCAATACGGGGCGACGGCCGTCGCTGCAACGTTGCTGGTATTGCCATTTGTTGATGTGCGATATTGGAAGTTGGCGCTGCCCGGTTTCAACAACATGTAGGCGTTGCTTGCACCAGTCGAGGTCGATTCGCGAATCATGACACCGGCTTTGGCGTCGGTATTTGTGTTCTCGACAAGCGTGACCTTGGCCGTAATGCTGCCGTTGCCATTCAGCGGCGTGTAAGCGTAGCGGAAACTGTCGCCCGTACTCCAGATGTCCGAGCCCGAGCCGCCGACACGCCAAATGCCGGTGCCCGTGTCCAAGCCGGCATAACCTCCGGTGACGACCGTGCCGATGTCCTGGCTGGCCCATCCCGCCGGTAATGGTCGAGCGCTAACGAAGTACGCGCCGACATCGGCGTAGTTGCCCGTGCCGGACATCAGGACGTAATAAGTCCCGGCCGGCAGATTCATAACAAGGTTCTGATCGTTGTTCGCGCTATCGGCTGTCGCCAGGCGATTGCCCGCGCCGTCGTAAACTTCCATCTTGATGTCGATGCCGGACGGCGTGTTGGCATTGCCATAAATCCCGTAAAGGCCACCGGTGCTAGTAAACGAAAAGGCGTCAACATCGTTGCTTCGCTCAATGATGCCCCAGCCGCAGAAATAGCCATTCGCCAGCGGCATGGCTGTCGCAGCGCCAGTCGGCGTGTTGGCATGTTCATCCGCGCGATAGCCATCGCCGCCGGGAGCCTGATAGACTTTGATCTTGTTTGCAATAATCGTCAGATCATCCTGCAGTGAACTCGCGGAACCACTTGGATGGCCGAATGTGAACTTGTGTACGTTCTGCGCGAAGTCCACACCCATGATCGGCCCGTGGAGCGCGTAGCCACTCGAGTACTCGGCCGTTTTGACGCCGAGCAGGTCGTAGTCGGATTGGTGACTCAAACCGAAATTATGACCTACCTCATGAGCCAGCCCTGAAATGCGACCGCGTGAGTCACTTGACTGGTTGAAGCTCAACGGCTGATTGTTCGGAAAGACGCCGACGTAAGAATAACCGCCGGAAATGGAGTTCGACTCCAGTGCCCAGACCATCGGAACACCGACGGGTTTCACGGTGGTGACATTGGCATCGAATATGGAATAGTAAACGCTGATTTGCCGCCACGCTTCGACGATGACCTGTTGCTCCGTCAAGTCGAAAGTCGCGCCGACGCCGTTGGTGTCGTATGGAAGGTACGTTGTCGAACCGACGACTTCCCCATCGAAATCCAGATAGATTGCGGTCGGCGAACTCGGTGAACTGTTGAGTTGCGGCATGCCGTTACCATCGACGGTATACGTGAATGGCAGCGGACTCAACGGACCGTCCGGGCCACCGCCTGGCCCGCTATTTACAGGCCCCGTCGAAATCGGTGGAATAGTAAACGGACCGGTGGCAATCATCGTGGAATTGCCGGGTAGGGCACCATCAAATTCACTGGCTTGGCGGGGTAGCCCTGCGCGAAGGC
>JANLTA010000956.1:0-2724 GCA_031362705.1 Gemmataceae bacterium
TTTACATGTACACGGAGAAAGATCCAAACAAGAAATGGGTGGCCGCCCCGAAAGCAACAACCGCCACCGTGACCACCGGCAGCAAACCCGTTCTCGACGCCGGTCCTACGTGGGGCGGTCCCGCCGCATCAGCATCGACAGCCGCTAGTGGCACGGGCAGCCCGGTGAGCCGCGGCTACCGCGAGGAAATGGAAGACTTCGCCTACTGCGTGAAGCTGTGGAGCGAATCCAAAGGCGACCGCCGCCGGCCAAGATGCCACGGCGAAGTCGCCATGGCCGACGCCATCGTGGCTCTTACTGCCAACGTCGCCATGAAAAAACGCCAACGCATCGAGTTCGCCGATGAGTGGTTTGATCCCAAATCAGAAGAGGTGCCGGACGGGGATTTGAAATTGGAGGTGGTTTGAGGTATTGCCAAAGCGACAAAAGCAAAGAGCACAGAGACGATCCAGGCCTGATCATCTCTGTGCTCTCGATGTTGAAATTGATTACGGCTGCGGTTGCGGCGGCCGGCGGTCGCGGTCGCGGTCGCGGCGCATTTCGTCAATGGCTCGCTTCAACTCGGCGACCGCTTTCGCAAGTTCGTCGATGCGTTGATCGCCGCCGGGTGCGGGGACGGAATTGGCCGATGGTCGGCCTGCTTCGGTTGCCCCGAATGGGGAAAAGGACGGGACACCACGAAAACTGGGTATGCTCACTGCTGGCGTCGGCGTTACCGGCGGCATCGGCGGCGCATGCGGCACCGGCCCGACTGGTCCGCCACCACGTGGGCCTTCGCGGGCCGGCCCGGTGGTCGTCGTTGCCCGTTTCAGTGCGTCCATTTCTTTGCGCAACTTTTGAACGTTCGGATGATTATCTGAGAACGTCTCAAGGGCCTCCATTTCCTGGAGCCGCAGCTTGAGCATCTTCTTTTCCAAATCGGCATCATTGCCCCGGCGCCACTCGCCGCTCGCTCCGCCGCCGCCAAAGCGCGGTTGCGTCGCCGACGCGACGGTCGCTCCGTGCGCTTTCGCACCGAGTTCTTCCATTCGCCGATGCAGACGCTCCATGCGCTGTTGTGCTTGAGCCATTTGCTCCTGTGCCTTTTGCATTTCTTCACGCAGCCGTTCCAACTCATCACTGTTGCTATCGCCACGATTCTGCGCTGTGCGAGCCAAAGCGCGCCCTTCAACAACACGCCTGCCATCACCGTCAATTTCGAAGCCGCGTACTTCACGTGGCCGCGAAGGCGGTGGTGTATCATTCGGCCGTTCCGGCGGTGGCGGGGGCGGCGGTGGCGGATTGTCTTGCGGCTCGTCGGAACGAGCCACGCCAAATGGCAGACAGAGTGCAAGGCCAAGCGCGACAAGCGCACCGGCTCGCCCCGACCGATAGGCCGGGTTAGCTTTCAGGATCATGTGAATTCTCCGTTTAAGTTCATGGACTTGCCCGAAACCACTGGCCAACGGCGGCAAAGCCGGCCTGGCAGTCGCGAGAAAATCCAACGTATCGACCAGAGCGTCCGCATACGCCCGCCGTGCCGCCGGCAGCGTCGCGACCACCCACCCATCACAACACAACTCTTCCGCCTCGCGCAGTTCCCGGCGAGCCACCCATGTAATCGGGTGCCACCAGCACAGCGCGACAACGGCCGATTCCAGCCACCGCACCCAATGGTCGCGGCGGCGTAAATGCGCAAGTTCATGGACCAACACAGCCGACTGCTGCAACCGCGTCAGCCCATCAAGCCAATCCGCGGGCAAAGCCAAAGTCGGCCGTAGGAATCCAGCCCAAACACAAGGTGAAATGCGATTGGACAACAGCAACACCCGTGGTGGTTGAGGCAAACCCACACGACGGGACAATATCGCAACCAATCGGGTGAGCCGGGCATCGCCACCGACAACAGTGTCAATCGCTCGGCGAAAACGCCAGGCCCGACTGACAATCACCACGACTATGCAAAGCGAAACGATGACCCACGTCGCCAATGTCAACTTGGTCCACGGCACGTCAGTCCACGCGAATGCGGCCCACTGTTGCTGCGGCTCACCGGTCACATCGGACCGATCAATGTCCACAGCAGTCGACGCAAGCAACGTCGTCACCGGTTCGTCGATCCACTCGTACAGTTCCAACGCCGGTTCGGAAGCAGGCGAATCTTCAACTGGCTCTTTTTTGTTCTGCACGGTCTCGTTCGGCGAATCGGTTGCCGAACCTGTGCCGAACCATTCCGGCAGCGACAGCGTATACAGCGGCGGCGCGATGAGGCGCACCAGCACTACCAGCCACAGGATATGCGTCAGGGCCGGCCGCCGAAGCCATTTGCTGGCATAAGCCACTGGGGCCAGCACGGCCGCAGCCGTGGCATTGAACATCACATGATCGAACAGCGGAGCCATGATGCGGTTTCCCGTGATCAGTGCGTTTAGCGCCGCGAGCGCGGCTTCTCCGGTCCGTCCAGTTCCTTGATTAATTCACGAAGCGATTGCCGATCCGCCGGCGACAACTTGTTGGCCCGCACCAGGTGCGTCAACAGCGGCGTCATCGAACCATCGCACAATTTCTCGGCAATGGTCCGCAGCCGCGTGCCAATCAGATCATCGCGGCCGACGGCCGGCTCGAAAATATGCACGTTGCTGCGTCGATCACGCCGCACATAGCCTTTGTCTTCCAGCCGCTCCAACAACGTCTGCACCGTCGCATTGTGCGAAGCGCCGCCGCCCGGATACAAATCATCCGCCA
>JANLTA010000996.1:0-3245 GCA_031362705.1 Gemmataceae bacterium
GGTGGCCGCAACCATTACGCGCCGATGATCTCCAGCGCATTTCCTGATGGTTGGGTCCGCGTGTTGGGAGAAGCAGGCGATTGCAGCAACTATGTTGTCGAGGGTCTTCAACAGAACATCCGCCTGACGTTTCGCCCCAGAGCCGAACGCCATTGTCTGCCCGTCGCCGTCGCTTCCATGATGGCAAAGTAACTGCGTGAATCGTTGATGCAGCAATTCAACCCCTACTGGCTGGAACACGTGCCGGGATTGCAACCTACAGCGGGGTATCCGACCGATGCCAGGCGGTTCTACAACTCTGTTCTTCCGGTGATGGAGCGTTTGAAGCTGACTCCGGATCAGGTTTGGCGCAAGAAATAACAATTCAAACGAGGCGTCGCTAATTCATTTTTGTGACCTGGCTGTGTTCGTCCAACGTGATGCTGGTCAGTTCGCCGTTGTCTTTGGTGAAATGCACGAGTGGTACTACGATGTCGTCATCTGGCACTCGCTGGGTCGCCAATCCCGTCTGCAAATAGTTGAGATCGCGAAAGACGCCGTCGGTCGTAGTCGTCCATTGCCGCGAACCGACGCGGACTCGTTGGACAGCACGAATGCGGTCGCCGGGCTTGAGACCGTTCAAAAAGTCAAGCAGCGTCTGCTTGACGCGCTGCGTTGCGGAAGTCGGTGTAAGTGCCGGCAAGCTCACGATGAGTTCATCCTTCCATGCAACAGCATAATCATCTTGGTCTTACAATCAGTCGGGACTATTGGCCATGTTTCGCGTTGAATTCGCGCGCGACAGCGTAACAAGTCTTTGCAGTTGCGCGGACCATCCCTAAGAGTGAGGGAGAGGAAAAACTATGTGGCCGGTGTTTGATGAGACTCTGAAGCGCTTCCGCGAACTTGAATCGTCGTTGGCCGACTCGACCGTCATTGCCGACTCGGCACGTTACACCAAGCTCATCCGCGAACACGGGCAACTCGCAAAACAAACACAACCATATGAAGCGTATCTCCTTGTCAACGATCAGGTGAAGCAGGCCGAAACCATGTTGGCGGCCGAAACTGATCCGGACATGCGTGCCTATGCCGAGACCGAGTTAGCCGAGCTAAAGGGCAAACAAGATGCCTTGCGCAGCAAGCTGGAAGACTTCTTGCTCATCGATCCCGGCGAAGACTTCGACCGCGTGATTCTGGAAATCCGCGCGGGCACGGGCGGTGACGAGGCTGCCCTATTCGCAGGCGACTTGTACGAAATGTACACGCGCTATGCCCGGGAACGCGGCTGGACCATTGAAGACATTTCTTTTAGCCCCGGTGAGGCCGGCGGGTTCAAGGATGCCGTGTTCGGCGTGCGCGGCGATGGCACGTTTCGGGACTTGCGATCCGAGAGTGGTGGCCACCGCGTCCAACGTGTGCCCAAGACGGAGACACAGGGCCGGATTCACACGTCGGCCGCCACTGTTGCGGTCATGCCCGAGCCGGACGAAGCGCAAATGGATATCGACCCCAACGACATTGAAGTGGAAACCATGCGAGCGGGCGGTGCAGGCGGCCAGCACGTCAACAAGACAGAAAGCGCCGTTCGCCTGTGGTACAAACGCGGCACGCCGGAAGAGTTGGACGTGAAATGCCAGGATGAACGCAGCCAACATAAGAACCGGGCCACGGCAATGCGAGTTCTCCGCAGCCGGATTTTCGAGCATCGCCAACAGGTCGCGCATCGGCAGCGGGCCGAACAGCGCAAAAGCCTGATCGGTTCCGGCGACCGCAGTGACCGCATCCGCACTTACAATTTCCCGCAAAACCGCGAAACCGATCACCGCATCAACCTGACGATCTATCGTCTCGACGCTGTCATCGCCGGCGAACTCGGCGAGTTAATCCAGCCGCTGAAGGATTACGAAAAGAAACAGCGGCTGGGCGGGGCATAACGCTACGCCTTCTTGGCCGCCCAGGTGCCGGCCAGCCATCCAGTACTCCAAGCAGCCTGGAAGTTGTAGCCTCCTATCGGGCCGTCCAAATCCAACACTTCGCCCGCTAGATACAATCCTCGAACGAGTTTACTCTGCATCGTCCTGGAATCGACTTCATCGAGCGCGATGCCACCTGCCGTCACTTCAGCCTTGGCGAATCCCAACGTGCCGGTGATGGGAACTGGTAATCGCTTGATGAGTTGTGTGAGCCGTTGTCGATCCGCACGTGCCAAGGCGGCGGCTTTCCGGTCCAACGATTGATCAGCCAAATGCAATAGTGCTTCAGATAGCCGGTGCGGCAACAGTTCGGCCAACACATTGGCCAGTTGCCTCTTACCGGATTCGACCGAGTGCCTTTGCAGATATGCATCAATCTCGGGTTCAAGCATATCAGGCAGTAGATCGATGGTCAGGATCAACGACGACGGCTTGGGATGGCCGCTGATCAATCGACTGAGATCCAGCGCGACTGGCCCACTGAGGCCAAAATGAGCAAACAACAGCGAGCCACGGCAAGTGACAGGTTTCTTCGTGGTGCCGGCAAGTGTGAGCATCACATCGGGCAGCGTGATTCCGCGCAACTCGACGACCCATTTGGCGCTAGTCGCAATCGGTGTCAATGCAGGCCGGGGTGGCACGATGGTATGGCCAAACGCTGCCGCTATGCGGTAGCCGTCACCGGTTGTGCCGCTACCGGGATAACTTTGCCCGCCTGTGGTCAGGACCAAACGAAGAGCGGACAACTTGCGGATCGGCGTTTCGACGGTCCATATGTCGCCATCACGGTTGAGAGTCTTCATTGGTTCGTTGAGTGCGAGTGTCGCTCCGCTAAGCCGCAAGCGGCGGATCAGGGCTTCCAGTATATCGGCGGCCTTATTGCTGACGGGAAAAACTTTGCCGTTAGCTTCAACTTTGGTGGCAACACCTTCGCCTTCGAAGAACGCAATCGTGTCACGGACACCAAACGCAGCGAGAGATGAATGCAGGAACTTTCCATTACTTCCGAAGGCTGCAACGATGCCACGGTCATCGCAATCATGCGTGACATTGCAGCGTGTGCCGCCGGACATGAGGATCTTGACACCAGGCCGCCCATTCTTTTCCAGCACCAGCGTCCGCGCCCCACACTCAGCCGCGCGCAATCCAGCCATTAGCCCTGCCGCGCCGGCTCCCAGAACGATGACATCCCATTCCGGATTGGACATGTCAGTGCAGGCTCAATTCGTTCGCTGATTTCTGCGCCGCCGCGACCACCTTGGCTTCCCAATCCGCATCGTCTGGTAGAAA
>JANLTA010000469.1:0-3075 GCA_031362705.1 Gemmataceae bacterium
GCTTTGGCCCCGGGGCGCTGACCGTCGCCAACGGCTTCACCAATCTGGGCTTGATCGAGCTAACCTCCCTTGATGCCTCTGGCAATACGGGCACGCTCAACGTCACGGCCGGCACACTGGTCAACGTCGCCACAGCCACGATCAAAGCGCTGGTCGGCGGCGGTGTCTCCGGCGCGATCAGTCATACGATCTCGGCCGAGCTCAACAATCAAGGCACCGTCACCATCGAACAGGGATTGACTCTGAGTCGTGCCGGGGCCGACCACCTCAATAGCGGCACGATCAACGTCAACGGCAACTTCAACGTGATCCAATCCGGTGCGACGCCCAGCTTCGGCACCAGTGGCGCCATCACCTTCGCCTCCGGCAAGACGCTGACGGTCAATGCCGGAGTGTTCAACTTCACAGCCGGGACGATCGGCGGGCCGGGCACGTTGAGCTTCATCAACAGCACGGCCAATTTCACGCCTAACTTCAGCAACGCGGCTACCGGACTGTTGTTCAGCAGCAGCACGCTCAACGGCCCCGGCACGTTGACCAACGCCAATGCAATCGAGTTGGGAAACAGTACCATTGCCGCTCCGTTCATCAACCAGGCAACGTTGTTGGCACGCGGTAACAGCGCGCTGAGCGGGTCAGTGACGACCACGGCCAGTTCGGCCATTCGCATGCAAGGCGACAGCAGCTTTGGTCCTGGGACGTTGACCGTCGCCAACGGCTTTACCAACTTGGGATTAGTCGAGCTTTTCGCGCTTGATGCCTCTGGAAACGCGGGTACCCTCAAGGTCACGGCCGGGACACTGGTCAACGCCGCCACCGCCACCATCAAGGCCTCAACTGGTTTCGGTGTCACCCACACCGTCAACGCCAAGCTTGATAACCAGGGCACCATCCAGGTTGAGGCCATCACGCTCAACCTGACGGGTTCATTGGATAACTTCACCGGCACCACATTGACCGGTGGCAACTATGTCGTCACCGGCACATTGCGATTTCCCGGTGCGGATATCGCGAACAACGCCGCCGCCATCACGCTCAATGGCCCCACCGCCCTGATCCAGAATTCCACCAATAGCGCCAACGCGCTGGCGAATCTCGTCACCATCACAAGCGCGGGCAGCCTCACCCTACAAGGCAATCATTCATTCACGTCGGCCGGCGACCTGGCCAACGCTGGAGCCATTGTCGTAAAGTCCGGCTCCAGTCTGTCTCTCGGCGCAAAGGTAATGAATCAAAGCGGGGGCACGACCACCAATGATGGCGCGCTTACCGCGTCGGCGATCAGCCTTTCGGGCGGCACCCTGACTGGGATTGGAACTGTCAACGGTCCCGTCAACAACAGCGGCGGGACGGTTCAGCCGGGCGTGGGGACGCTCACTCTCAATGGGAATTACACGCAGACCGTCACTGGCAAAGCGACGATTCCATCTGGATCCATCTTGGTCACGATCAATGCCGGCAAGTTCGATCAATCGGGCGGCATCACCACCGTCGATGGCACGCTGAACCCGGCCGTTGCTCTCAATCTCACAGGCGGGACGCTCACCGGCATCGGCGCTGTCAAAGCGAATGTGGACAATTCCGGCGGGGCAGTTCAGCCGGGCACCGGCACGCTAACCATCGATGGGAATTACATACAAAGTGCGACCGGCACGGCCACGATTGCCGCGGGTAGAACATTGGCAATGATCAACGGGGGCACATTCGAGCAAAACGCCAACACGACGACTGTGGATGGCACTTTGACTGCCACGATGAATATCTCCGGCGGCACACTGACCGGCGTTGGCACTGTCAATGGTCCAATCAGTAACAGTGGCGGCTTGGTGCAGCCGGGAACTGGAACGCTAACACTCAACGGCGACTACACCCAATCCGGCACCGGCAAGGCCACCGTTCCCGCCGGCAGCACGTTAGTCACGATTAACGGCGGCAAGTTCGACCAATCGGGTGGCGCTACCATCGTCGATGGGATCTTGGACGCTGCCACTGCATTCAATCTCACAGGCGGGCAATTGACCGGCACGGGAACGGTCGCAGCAGATGTCAGTAACACCGGCGGCACCATAGCGCCTGGTGCCTCGCCGGGGATCCTCACGATTATTGGTAATTACATACAGGGGTCCGGCGCAGCCGTTAACGTCGAAATCAACGGTACGACTCCCGGCACGCTCCATGATCGATTGTCAATACAAGGCACGGTAGCGCTCGATGGCGCACTGAATCCCAGCCTCGGATATGCCGCACTCGCCGATGACAGTTTTGTTATCGTCGATAACGACGGCGCGGATCCCATTCCAACCACGTTCGCCGGACTTCCGAATGCGGGCAAGTTTTTCCTTAACGGCCTCCGCTTTCAAACTAACTACGCAGGCGGCGACGGCAACGACCTCACGCTAACCCGGCTGGCCACCACGATCGACAGCATCGCAATCGACGACGGCAGCATCCAGCGGTCGAGCATCCGAAGCGTGACGCTAGTGTTTGGCGGCCTCGTGACTTTCCCAATTATTCCAAGCGATGCCTTCACACTGACACGGAGCGGCCCGGGTGGACCTGCCGGGCAGGTGACGCTCGCCGTGGATACGTCGGCCAGCACGGTGAACCAAACCATTGCCAAGTTGACGTTCACCGGCAGTCTTACCGCCAATGGCTTTCTGATCGACGGCGATTATTCGCTCACAGTATTAGGTAGTTCGATTCTCGATGCTTCCGGTCAGCCCATCGATGGTGACGGCAACGGCTCAGTCGGCGGCAACGCCACGCGAAACTTTCACCGCTTTTTCGGCGACGCCGACGGCGACCGCGACGGCGATGTCGCGGACTTCATCGCCTTCCGCAGGGCCTTCTCATTCTCAACCGGCGCGCCGCAGTTCAACGCCGCCTTCGATAACGATGGCAACGGCATTATCGATGCCGGCGACTTCGTCCATTTCCGGCTGCGTTTTGGTGGGTGGATTTGACGGGATTGAATCACTGTTCGCCGACACGTATTCGCAGCAAGCCGCGAATCCACCCGCCATTTAATGAGGCCTCTCGCGTCTATTGCCCTTTTGAAGTTGTTGTTAGCCAATC
>JANLTA010001052.1:0-2259 GCA_031362705.1 Gemmataceae bacterium
GACAGATTGTTGCCGATCGTGAAAAGCTCGCCAAGGAAGAACTGGATCGCCTGGAAGCATCAGTGCGCGAGACCAACGAGGCTGCTCCGCTACGCCGCGTAGCTGAGGACGCTCGCTCGGCCAAAGCGCGCGTGCCGGCCAACATGCAAGCGGCGTTCCTGGCTTGTAGCAATATGGCGAAAAACAAAGCGGCAAGCCTGACATTCGAGAGCTTGCAAAGACTCAAAAATACGGGTGACGCAAGCTGGTCGGAGCGGGCTCAGTTGTTCATGGATCGTTATCCGGACGACGCCAAGACGCCGGTGATTTGTGATTGGTATGCCGCGGCTCGATCCGATGCCCACAAGGCCGCGCGGAAGAAACTTGTCGAAAACGACATCGATGACCCGGCATCGTGCTTTGCCAAGGCCGAGGCATTGCGACGGTTCCTTGCCGAGTTCGGCAAATACGAGCCACAGCGCGAACGACAACGCATCGCCCGTGCCGCTGAGATGGCTGAAATGTTCTCTCGCAAGCGCGATTGGGAAATTCACTTCGTGTCGGCCGGGGAACTCAAGAACGGCCGACCCATGTCGCTGCGTGTCTGCAATGTGGACAACGACTGTGCCACCACGGACTTCGAGCGGACGACCCGGATCACCCATTCCGAGGAGGTCCGCTCGCTGGATTGGCGACCCGGGCAGCCGTTGCGTGTGCAACTCTGGGTCAACGATTCCATGTTGCCGTTTGGCCGTAGCGAATCACTCGCGGCGACACTGGCGATCGATAGTCCGTTCGCCATGGTGAATCTGCTGGACGCAAATGAAGGGTATCTGGAACTCAAAGCCGATCCGAGTTGGCGCGACAAGTTCAGCGGCACACCGACAGTTCGCTTCCGCGTGGGCAGCCTGCAACCCGAAGACGTGCGGATCGTGAAGGAATACTTGTATCCCGGTACGCGGTGGCAGTAAATAATGGCGAGCGTCGAAGCGTTAGCTCGACGTGGTGTCGCAATTGTGTCAGCGACCGAATCCACGTCGTGCTTACGCATCGACGCTCGCCTATTCTTTACACAGTTTCGAAATGTGCTGAATCAAATCGCGGACGGAGATGACGCCAACAGGCTTGCCGGCTTGCAGTACAGGTAAATGGCGGTATCGACCCACATCCATCTTCTGTAAGGCGCGGGCCAGCGGATCTTCCATACATACTGTCTGCGGGTTGTCGGTCATAAACTCCCGGGCTAGTCGGGAATCCAATTGATCCGTCGGCAAATCTACCGCCCAAGTCAACAGGTCACGCTCGCTCAAGATTCCGCTCAATTGGCCCTGGCCATCCACAACGAGCACGGCACCGACGCCCTGATCGGTCATGATCTGGACGGCCTGGCGAACCGTCGTGGTGCCATTGATCGTGACGGGTCGGCGAGGCTTCAGGCACGCAACGTGATCATCTAGCAAGCTGGATTCAACACGGTCGTGACCGGCAGGCAAATCGATTTGGGCCAGGTCTTGCCAGCAATGCGAGCAAACATCCAAGCCCGGGACATTATCGTGACCACACCGCGGACAAAGCATACCGACATTCCATGTGGGCGCTGGGGCTAAGCTATGCGACGGTCCAGGGATCGTCTCCGGCCAGTAATTCCTGCAAGTTCGGAGTCCGGCCCGACGACGGACTTCGTAGCGCATCTTCGAGCGTTGCCTGATCCACTGCGCGAAAGACGCCAAAACACTCTGGGAATTCTGGAAAGCTCAGTCGACTGAGAATCCACGACTGTGCCGGATCGACCGCTTGTTCGTCGTGTATCACGACATCATCGAGCGGTACGTCGTCGTTCAAGTCCACTACTTCGACCGTAGGCCCGGACAGTCGCAGAGCGCGTGATCGGCCATCGCCAAAGAGTATCGGCTTGCCGTGTTCAAGGCTGACGGTGACTTCGGACTTGGTGCCTGGATCGGTGGCATAATCGAATGCGCCATCGTTGAACACATTGCAGTTTTGATAAATCTCGATTAACGCCGTACCCCGATGATAGGTCGCGCGACGAATGACATCTGTAAAGCGTTCCGCATCCACGTCGGCGGTCCGGGCGGCAAAGCTCACACCGGCAGCCAGCGCCAGCGGCAACGGCTTCAAGGCGCTTTCATTGAACCCGACTGGGGAAGTCCTTGTTCGTGTGCCTGTCCGTGTTGCCGGCGATACTTGGCCGCGAGTACATCCGAGCACCTCGTTGTTGAACAAGAGAATCTTGATATCCACGTTGCGACGAATCACGTG
>JANLTA010000471.1:0-3783 GCA_031362705.1 Gemmataceae bacterium
CTTTTCAGTATAGTTTCTCAAATAAAATCGTGAAAAAGGTGCTGGCGCGCGCGGCACGGGCCTAGGCGGCCGGGACTGAACGAGAGAGCTCGCTCGTCCCTCGCGGCAACCCCGCATCCGGCCCAGGGCACTGGCCGGACGGGGAAGAGTGGAAACAGAGAACGCAACGCCGAACGCCAGTGGCCATGATCACGCCGTCCTCTGCGTAATCCAATGGGCCAGAACCGACGACCGCCACGCCACCTTCTTCTTGCCGATTTTCATTGGTGCCGGAAACCGGCCAGCCTTGATCCAGCGCCACAGCGTAGCGTTCGAGATTCCGATCAGGATTAGGACCTCTTTGCGGCCGATCAAGCGTTCCAAGGGTGGTGGGGCCGGTGGGCTTAACAGCCCGTCTATTGGGATTTGAGTTTCGAGTAGCATTTGGATATCTCCAGGTTGCAGGATATTAACGTGCAATACAATACGTATTAGGATTTGCCAGAATTGCCAATTCAAGAATTGAGAATAGTGCCAATTGGGAGAGCAAATTCATCTGAATTTGGCGCGGCTGTTGCAAGTGGGCCGCAAATAGACAGCCTGAGCGGCCCTTACGTCTCGTCCTGGAGACTACCGTCCGTGATGCAAACGACGTCTCCAGCGTGGGTGTTGACCCGGAAGTGCCGTGTGGGGCATCATGCATAAAATCGCCGGTTCAGACTAAATACGGCTTATCGCGGACGACAATTTTCTGCTTTCTGTTCAATTTTTTCACCACCGCGTTCTGGCGACGGTGTTCCACAAAAAGACAGCCGGCTCGTCCGCGCGGTTGTGTTCAAAACCGAGGACGCTGAGCGAAGCTGTGCTGAGAAGGAAACGCTGTGCGTGTTCGACTCTTAAGTCGATCCAACGCGCAGCCAGGACACGCCCAAAAAGACCGTGCGACAAGATGGCGATGTTACCGTCCAGAGCTCGGAGTCGAGCTATCAGCTGATCTGCGCGGTCGGCAATTTGGGCGGGCTGCTCACCGCGCGGACATCCGTCTCCAAAAAATATTCCAGTCCGGCCGCTCGTTGCGGATATCGATTGGGCGCTGCCCCTCGTAGTCGCCGTAGTCCCACTCACTTAGGTCGGGTTCGATTTGCGTACCTTCAGCCAAACCTGCCAACTCACATGTTCGCTGACCTGAGACACTTCCTTCCTCCACTCAGAGGGAGAGTCCGGGCCTTATGTTTTGTTCGTTGCCAGCGATCCTGGCAAGGCCATGGTGGTGATCGCGGAACTCCTCCGGTGTTGTGTTGACGAGTGCGGAGTGGGGCCGCAAGGTGTTGTAATCATCGCGCTAATAGGCGAGCGCCGCGCGGGACTCGTCTAGTGACGAGACAGCGAATCGTTCAGCAGCTCGTCTCTGAGCCGGCCATTGAACGACTCGATGAAAGCGTTCCGCTGCGGCTTGCCGGGCAGGATGTCGTGCCCGTTGACGCCGCGGTCGCCCACTCCATTTCAGGATTGCCATGCTGGTCAGTCTGGTGCCGTTGTCCGACACACACGGAGCCCGTGTCGCGCGTGAACTCGATGTCTTCATCGCGCGGCGCAAGAGGCCCTCGGTGTCAACCGCTGGAACTGTTGCGGACGGACAAGTGCCAATGAAGCTCGCTGCTGAGTGTCAAGAGGTCGTGGAAGCGGGAAGGAGTTCGTGAATGAGGATCGCGATCGCCGCCCTTGGAAAGGGGACAATATTTTCGATAACGGACTGATGCCAACCTATCTTCTTTCTATTGCGGTGGATGACGGAATCGGTACGCCGATAGACAGCGTGCCTTGGCAGAGACACCGAAAGTTTCAACAACCCTGGCGGAGGCACTCAGAAAAGTCGTTGCGAAAGCAACGCCCAGGCATGGCGAGCGATCTGTTCGTCCTCCTGTGAGGCCACAACGCGCACCAAGCAACGCGATTCGGAATCGTTGATGGGATTGTTGGCAGACAGGTTCCGAACTTCATCGAGACTGACACCAATCCAAGACAGGCCGCTGCAGATCACAGCGCGCACGTGCGCATCATTTTCTCCAATGCCGCCGGTGAAGACTATCAAGTCGGCGCCATCAAGTGCGGCAATCATCGCGGCGATCTGCTTGCGCACCGAATAGCAGAACATTTGAATGGCCAGACGTGCGGCGGGGTTTGACAAAGCGGCTTCATGAAGTCGTCGCAAGTCGCTGCCAACACCCGAAATTCCCAGGAGGCCGGAACGCTTGTTGATAAGGTCTTCGAGCATGGCCGCATCGAAATTCTTCTCGCGCATCAGATAGACTAGAACGCCTGGATCAAGATCGCCGCTACGCGTGCCCATGATCACCCCGCCGGTCGGCGTTAAACCCATGCTGGTGTCGATCGATTTACCACCTTTGACTGCTGTGATGCTGGTGCCATTGCCGAGATGGGCAATGATCAGCCGGGCCGGCAGATCGTTGCCCAACTGGTGCAAGATAGATTCGATTGACAGGCCGTGAAACCCGTAGCGTTGAATGCCCTCAGATTGCAATTCCTTGGGGATTGGGAGCACACGTGCGACGTCCGGTAATTCGACGTGAAAGGTAGTGTCGAAACACGCGATCTGCGGGAGGCCGGGGAAATGCTCTTGTGCGAAGCGGATGACCGACAAAGCCGATGGAGCATGCAGTGGCGCGAATGCGGAAGCAGCTTCCAGTTGCCTCAAGACCGAATCATCAATGAGGCAATGTTGCCGGATATCCGGTCCGCCATGCACAATCCGATGGCCGATTGCGGCCGGTGCCGGCACTGTAGACTCTGCAAGTAGTCTTGCGATGCGGACGGTCGCTTCCCGGTGGTTGGAAAAGGATACAGTCTCTGAGACCAACTCCTCCTGTCGCGAATCTCGTGCGTAAAATTTAGCATTCTTGTTGCCAATCGACTCCGCCTCGCCGGAAAGCAGCATTTCGGTCCGTGAAGATCCAACACGGTACAATCCGAATTTGAGTGAGGAAGAGCCGCTGTTCAGAGCGAGAACGTTCAACGCTGGCTCGGCGCCTGTCATTCTGTATCCCGGTTGAGACAACCTGCTCACAACGTCCAACGCCAGTCGCGAACCTCCGGCATGTCGTCACCATTTTCGCTCACATAGACTTTGTGGCGCTCTATGGTCGCGCGGTACCGCGCGGTCTCTGTCTCCACTCGATCGCTGAGCCTTGGAATTCGCCGGATCGCGTCCAAAGCGAGTTGATAGCGATCGATATTGTTCAAGACGACCATGTCGAAGGGCGTCGTCGTGGTGCCCTCCTCCTTATAGCCGCGGACGTGAATATTGTGATGATTGTGCCGCCGGTAGGTCAGCTTGTGAACCATTGCGGGATAGCCATGAAAGGCAAAGATGACCGGCTTATCGGTCGTAAACAGTTCGTCGAAATCAGTATCTGAGAGACCATGAAGATGCTCGGAGGGAGGCTGCAACGCCATCAAGTCCACGACGTTGACGACACGAATGCGGATGTCAGGGACGTACGCGCGTAACAGGGTCACCGCAGCCAGTGTCTCGAGCGTCGGCACATCGCCTGCACAGGCCATCACTACGTCGGGGTCGCCAGTGTCGTTACCTGCCCATTGCCAAATGCCGGCGCCCGCCGTGCAATGGCGAACGGCCGCATCCATATCCAGCCATTGCCACTCCGGTTGTTTGCCAGCAATGATCAGGTTGACGTAATTGCGGCTTCGCAAACAGTGATCTGCGACCGACAGCAGACAATTGGCGTCAGGCGGCAGGTAGATACGCACGACGTCGGCTTTCTT
>JANLTA010000008.1:0-8133 GCA_031362705.1 Gemmataceae bacterium
CGTTTTGTCGCTGTGTTGGGAGCCGGGCATCGCTGTGTTCCTGGTTGACGAACCAGGTCGGTCCGTCACCGTGAAAGACAACGTCGATCAGGATGTTCGCGTACTGGACCAAGGTGGTGGGCGCGTCAATGCTTTTGGCAACACCGTCGATCTGACTTTGCGACTGGCGGGCGTGCCGCGTTCCGCCAAGTCATTAAAGACTCTGGAAGGCAAGATCGGCGTTATCGGCGCGGCCAAGATGCTGGCCTTCGCCTTTGAGAAACCGATTGCGTCCAAGGACAACCGTGAAGAAGCGCATGAGGGTGTGACAGTTAGACTTCGCACGGACTTCAAAGATGGTTCAGATCTTTGGACCGCGCGGGTGGAATTCGAATACCCGGAGGGCGGACCCCAACTGGAAAGCTATGAATCAGCGGCGTGGCTCGCGGACAATCAGGCGTGGTTGGCGACTGCCGATGGCAAAAAGAAACTCGAATACAATGGGGGATTCGAGGTCGCGGCCCAAAGCGAGCGGCGAGCCGTGGTGATCTATCGTTTTACAGACGAACCAGGAACCAAGCTCGGCAAGCCCGATGATTGGACGTTTCACATTCGCACACCATCGCGACTGATTACCAGCGATGTGAAATTCCGGCTGGAGAACATTCCGCTGCCATGAGTTACAAGGTCGCGCCAAAGCGCAATCGGAACTGAATAAAATCTATGACGCTGATACTACCGTCGCCGTTGTAGTCGAATATTACCGACGAACCGCCAAGTACAGGCCGGAATGCGAGGAAATCTGACACCGAGACGCTGCGATCGCCGTCTTGATCCCCGAACAGCCGGAAAAAGCTATAGACAAAATTGCCGCCCGCCAAGCCATCGCTGTCGCCATCGAGCTGTTGATTGGCGTCGTCCAGGCAATTAATCGAATATATCGTCAGATGAAAGTTACCGTCGGCGATGGACCCGAAGCCACCCGAGCCGTTGGGAAAGCGGACCAGTGCGATCGTCTGCGATGCCGTACTCCCCGTCAGATCGACGTCAACAGGCACCGAGCCGTTCACATTGCTGACAACGATGGCCTGGATGAGACCGTTCGGAAAAGTCACAGGTCGGGTGAAACGAAGCCCGATATCGAACACCATCGATCGTTGAATGGCACCGCCATTGACGGTGGTCGACAGCACTTGTCCCGGCCCCGTGACCGGTGCGAATGACAAATCTAGCCTATAGGCGCTGACATTGTTGCCGCGAACTTCAGCGTAATAAGCCGTGGCCACTGGCAAATAAACTGTGATACCGGCGTCAAATGAGTCGGCGGGGTTCGCCGTAGCGAAAAGCTGTCCCGATTGATCAAAAATGCGCAATTCAAGATCCGCGTTGCCGGTGTAAATATCGCTTGAGACCTTAATGATCGCGTTGCCTTGCGACGCCACGAAGCGGAACATGTCACGGTCTGCCGTGGGGTTCAGGACACCCGTGATGCTACTCCCGCTCATCGGCGTGGACGTGGCAATGGAATCGCCATGATCGTCCGGCAAATTGACGATACCGTTGACCATTGAGGTGATGGTGGCCACATCGTTTTGCATGACGACAGGCGTTTCGCCGCTATGGGTCAACCCGGTCGACCACGTGGAACGGTTCAATCCCGTGTCGGGATTTTGCATGATGCCGTACGGTTGCCCATTAATGCCGCCGTAGTGAAGTAGGCCGCATGATGTGCCGAACTGTTTCGACGATTCATTACCCTGTTCAAGCGTGGTCGCCATCAACGTGCCGGAAACGCCGCCCAAGTAATTGCTGAATCCGGGCTGAAAAACAAATCCCGTGTTAACTCCGGTGCCTGCGAAACTGCCTGGCAATGCGATGCCTCGCAGTGATGCCGACTGACCGATGATCATTCCGCTGTCGGAGGTCACGACCATTCGATAGGCCACACCGTCGGCAAATGAAGGTGGAGTCGTCGTTGTCACATTAACGTCGAAAGGCGAGAAATCATCGGACACTACACGCCAAACATTGTGAATCGCAAGCCGCTCTCCGGGCGATACGGTCGAGGGCGATCCTGCCAGATTGAACGCAGTTGCGGAATAGGTGCCCCAATCATCAGTCGCGGCGTGGCCATCAAAATCGAGGTACAAGGTGACGGGAGCGGCGATGCGACTATCAAACGTTGGCACGGTGGCGGAATATCCCGTGTCGGCCAACATCCGCAATTGATACCCGCCAAACGACTGCGACTGGAACGAGGTTACACGCACAATGTACGTGCCTGGTCCGAGATCAAGATAAAACGACGAGTCCGGCGAGGTTGCTGCGGGAACGCCATTGGCCGGGGCCGCAAAGCTATCGACGTCGTAGCCTTCGTCGTTGCTGCCTAGCAATGTCACGCCGGCTGAATCGTACACATCCAGCACCGTGTCGAGGGTAGTGCTCAGACCTATGTCTCGTGAATTGACATTGAAGAACACGCCGGAATTAGCCGTCAAAGTGATGCGGAAATAGTCGCGATCCGTGAGGGTGTCGATCGCGGCTTGAACGGTCAGCCAATCATCATTTGCCGTAGTCAGGACGTTACCGGTTGCGATTGGTACGTCGTTGGGAAAGAACACGAGATTGTTCGGCTCAGCCTCCAGTACCGTGGTCGGCACGTCACGGCGTTCCAAAAGCACGAGTCGCGGTCGAATTCTCGCCATGAACCGGTTTCCTGCGTTGGCCTAACTGTTATCGTAAGGCCCACCGGCTGTAGAGGGAACCCGAGGATTAGAAATTAGCCGCAGTCCGCCGCGAATCGCTCATATCGACCCGCCAAATCGCAAACGGAACTGAACGAAGTCGTAGGCGGAAACCGCTGTGTCGTCGTCAAAGTCAAACGGCAGACTTGTACCGCCGAAGACCAGTCGGAACTGGATGAAGTCGCTCGCGGCTACGGTTTTGTCGCCGTTGAAGTCGCCGAATAGTCGATGCAGCATGAATACGGCGTCGCCGCCGGCCAAACCGTCGTTGTCCCCGTCGAGCGTCTGGCCGTTGTAGTTCTGAACTTGTGCCGACAACAAAGTGAGTACGTAGTGGCCATCCTTCAACGACGAGAAATCGGTCGCCGGGCCGCTGAAGGTGATTTTGGTTATCGTTTGCGACAGCGTGCTGGCGGAATAATCGAAGGTCAGCGCGACGCTGCCGGTCGCTCCAGTCAACGTCACTCCGCCGTTCGCGATATTAACAAGTGTGTTAAACGTCAGCGTAAGATAGCGAATGCTCGAGCGTTGGCCGGAACCGTCATCTATTTTCAACGTAGCCGTGGGCACTGGTGGCGGTGCGAACCTTTGAGCTATGATCCCCGACAATGGCGAACCAATTGCCGACCATACTACAGTGGCATCGCCCACGGCATCGTTTGCCACGGCGGCCTGAGACTGGTTGCCGGTCGCTATTGTATGCACTCGCATTTCCGAACCAACAAACTGACCCAACGGATCAATTCGTTGACCGTAGATGCCGCCAGAATCACCATCTTGACCCGCACTGGTCCATGTGATCGTCAGTTCGCCGGCGGCTGTCGATGCAATCGATGGTGCGTTTTGGTCGCCCGGAACATAGGTGTTCACGCGGAACTCCGTGCCGAGCGATGTGCCGGCCGCGTTGTATCGCCTCGCGTATACGCCGCCGTTGCCGGAATCCTGCACTCGACTTTGCCAAGCAATAGCGAAGTTCCCAACAGCGTCTTTTGCGACGACGGGATTTGATTGATCGTCAATGGTCTGAACGTTGACAGCGAACTCGGGACCTTGAGGAACACCCGCCGCGTTGAAACGGCGTGCAAACACGCCGTAACCGTTGGCATCAGGCCCTTGCCAGGCAACTACAAAATCGCCGTTCGAATCAATCGCCGCGGTTGCGTTCTGTTGGTCGCCAAGTGTCGATTGATTGACCTGGAACTCGCCAGTCAGTGGCGTGCCGGCCGAGTTATATTTCCGCGCGTAAATGGCGTAGCCGTCGCCATCCTGGTAGTTGCTTTCCCATGTGACTACGAAATCGCCGGCATCATCCATCGCAATTGCAGGGTTGCCTTGCAAATTCAGCGTAAATTGGTTGACCAGGAGTTCACCGGAAATGGGCGTACCAGTGGCATCATACCGCCGCATATACACGCCTTCGCGGCTGCCGTCCTGAACTGAAGCGCTACCCCAGACAACGACGAAGTTTCCTGCGGAGTCGGAGGCGACGGCGGGATTCTGCTGCGATCCAGTCGAATATGTGTTGACCTGAAACTCGCCGGTGAGGGGCGATCCTGCTTTGGCGTATTTGCGCGCCATCACGGTAAGCCCATTGCCATCGATGGTATCCGCCTGCCATGTCACGACGAAATCACCATTACCGGCGAGTGCGACAGCGGGCACGGCGACGGCGACAGTCGTGTTAGCGTTGACGCGAAACTCAGGCCCGGTTGGGACAACCGCCGGCGCGTCGCGCCCTTCCAGCCGTTCGCACGAGAGTCTCGGCGGCCGGCGGTTCCCCAATCCCATTGGACGATCCTCTGAAAGTTCATCGGGCGACCACGTGATGCTACTCGGATGTGGCCACGGATTGCAATGCAATCAACATGCGCAGTCAGCTTCTCACCGTCTTGTATGATGCACGACACGCAAACGCGGAAGGGTCTATCAGATACTGCCACCAAAGCGCAATCGGAACTGAATAAAATCGCTGACGGAAATCGCCCCGTCGCCGTCGAAATCCAGGTAAGAGAGGAAGCCTGTTGCCGTGTTATCGGTGCCGAAGGCGAGACGAAAGACTATGAACTCCGACGCATCAACGGCACGATCGCCGTTCACGTCGCCGTAGAATCGGTAAAGGGAGTAACTGAAATTGTCGCCGGAAAGACCGTCACCGTTACCATCGAGTGGCAAGCCGCCGTAGCCGATCTGCGCGGCAATGGCCGTCAGCGTGTAATTGCCATCGTTCAGTGAGCCTGCTGTGGTTCCTGCCCCGGAAAAGGTAAGTTTGACCGTTGTTTGTGGCGATGGCGAGGTGATCGTTGCGGTGATTTGAATGGTGCCAATTGGGCCGTCCAAAGTGAACGCATCGGCAGGGTTCACGGGCAGGAACACTGCCTGGCTAAACTTGATAGTCGATTCGGTGACACTGGAGCGCTGAATGGCGGCATTATTGATACTGATCGTCAGAACCTTCGCAGGTATGACTGGTACCGCAACCGTAAATCTCTGGGCATAGACGCCAAAGGTCGAACCGTCCTGACTCTCGCTCTGCCAAACGGAGATGAAGTCGCCGTTACTGCCGTTGCCAATTGCCGGGCTGGTCTGATTCCCGGTTGTGTAAGTGTTGACATGAAATTCCGGACTGTCCTGAGCGCCTGCCGCCGTGAATCGTTGGCCATAGATACCGAAGTCGCTGGCTTCCTGGCCGACACTCGACCAGAGGGCCACGAAATCACCATCCGCGTCCACGCAGAGCCTGGGAGTGCGTTGGTCGCCCGTTGTAAATGTGTTGAGGCGAAACTCATTGGCAATCGCGACGCCAGCAGCGTTGTATCGTCTCCCGTAAATTCCAAACGCCGAGCCGTCTTGGCCATCGCTTTCCCAGGCTATCACGAACGCCCCATTTGGATCGACGCTGACGGTAGGGCGTTGTTGCTGGCCTGCCGTATTTTGATTGGCGCGAAACTCGGTCGCCAACGGCGAGCCGGCCGCATTGAAACGCCGCGCGTAGACGCCGTAGCCATTGCCATCGGTCGTATAGCTTTGCCAGGCAATCACGAAGTCGCCGTCGCTGTCCATCGCGACCGCAGGGCTGTTTTGGAACTGTGTTGTCGTGACGTTAGCAAGTGTTTCGTTGCCTTGCGCGACGCCGCTGGAGTTGTATCGCTGAAAATACACGCCGTCGCCGGCGCCGTCCTGAGCATAGCTTTGCCAGGCCACCACAAAATCGCCTGTAGCATCAACTGCGACCGATGCCCGTAGCTGATCGTTGGCCGTCGTCGTGTTCACTAAGAATGCCGGCGCTAGCGCTAGTCCGGCTGCGTCGAATTGTCGGGCGTAGACGCCGTAACCAGCACCATCCTGTCCGTAACTCTCGAACGCAATCACGAAGTCGCCATTGCTATCCATCGCGACTGACGGAAAGCGCTGTTCGCCGGTAGTGACGCTGTTGACGAGAAATTCACTCGTCTGGGAAGTGCCCGCACTGTTGTACCGCCGGGCATAAATTCCATACCCGCTGCCATCCTGCCGCGACTCCCACACCACGACGAAGTCGCCATTGTCATCAGACGCAACTGCCGGTGCGCTCTGCGCGCTGGTCGTAACCACGTTGGCCCGAAACTCAGCACCGGCGGGAGTTACCGACGGTGCCTCACGACCTTCCAGCGTTTCGATTCGAAGACGGCTCAATGTCATGCGATACTCAAGTTGCGGTAGTTTTTCGGCGGCGCGCCATCAAATGGAGTTCCCGAACGCGGTTCGGAAGCGAATGAAATCCGCGGCGGACACACTGCCATCGTTGTCGAAATCAAACGCGGCGGACCCGCTGCCGCCGAACGCCAATCGAAACAGAATGAAATCACTGGCCGCGACGCTGCGATCGCCGTCTGCGTCGCCGAGCAAACGATGAAAAGCTGTTGAGTAGTCGCCACCTGCTGATCCATTCGCATCGCCATCAAGGTTCTGAGCCAGACTATCAGCTAACTGTGTACCCAAGACCATGAATGCAAAGTCGCCGTCCGGCAACGAACTATTCACGACTCCCGGACCATTGAACGTCATCGACACGATGCTGTGGCCCGACGAATTGTCGGTCGTTCCAACCACGAGGTTGTACGGCCCACCCGGACCTGAAAGCGCGTAGGCATTACCGGGCAGCCCCGCGTAGTTCACGATTGCATCGAACGTGACCTGCAAACTGCGAACCATCGAGCGCTGGCCCGAGCCGTCGTCAACGCGCACAGAGACAACACGCGGCGGGCGATTGGTAAACGTCGCCGTATACGTTGTGTTGGCCAGCGGCGTGAGAATGTCGTGTGTCAATGCGCCTGTATCCGACCAACTCACCCAAGAGTAAGCCAGGCCGCCGATCGTCGCGGGGGCGGGCACGCTCAGCGCTCGTTGCTGCCCAGCAACGCCGGTGAAAACATATGGTGTTGTAAAACTCATGCCATCCAACAGCACGGTTCCGCCGGCCGGGTTCGTGGCCAACGTCACTTGCGCTACGTTGGGTTGCAAGTCGCGAGTGACTTCCGTCGTCGATCCATTAACGTCCTGCACACGCAGATGGACGCGGTAAAACACATCCGGCAACGTGTAAGGCGAGATGTTCGGAATTGAAAACATGCCAGTCGTGCTGCCAGACGTTTCAGGAATGAACGGTCGTTCGAGTCCGCCGGTGTGGTACGTGACCCACCAAGTGAATGCAACTCCAGCCAACGCGCCGTCCTCTGGATCGGTGGCCGAACCGGAATAACTGAACGTGTCGCCGTAGCTGAAGAATGTGCCGGCAGTCGGTGTGAGAATCGTAGGCACGGGCGGTTGATTCATGTTGACCGTTAACGTGGCCGTGGTGCTGGTCACGTTATTGGTTGTGTTCGTGACGCGAACGCTAAACACAGCGCCGTTGTCGGCCAACGTCGGCGATGTGATTGTGTAACTTGGCGACGTCGCACCGAGGATATCCCCGCCGTTGCGAATCCACTGGTAACTGATGGCCGGGCCGCCCGCTTGCACCGTGAAGGTAGCCGGATGCCCCTCAGCCACGGTCTGATTACTCGGCGGCGTAACAATGTATGGCCCAGAGCTGCCGGTGAAATCAACGCGAAATACCCGTCCGTTGGCAGTTGAGATTCCGTCCCGCGCCAGGTAATACAAGCAGCCATCCGTGCCGACTTTGAGTTCGACGGTACCCAATGCGTTGGTGGCAAAGTTAATGACCGTGTTGGTCGTTGGATCATATCGTTTGATAAAGTCGGAGACATAGTCCGCGAAGAAATAGTCGCCAACATAATCAGAAGGGAATGGATACGCCGCTGACACGTAGAACGCACCGCCCGTGATGGCGAAGCCCGTGTACGTCGGCCCGCCAGGCGGGTAATTGGTCGTGCCGCCGCTATGCGCGTAGGCCACGATCGGGTTCGTGAAG
>JANLTA010000022.1:0-3204 GCA_031362705.1 Gemmataceae bacterium
CGCCGACCCGCCCTGCCGATCTGAGCTTCGAGGAGCATCGTGGAAGAAAAAGCCAAGGACTTTATCCTGACGTTCACCTCGATCTTCTACGAGGCGTTACCGTTCATCATTCTCGGCTCGATCATCGCCGGCGTGTTGGAACATGCGATTCCGAAGCATTGGATCACCAGGCTCGTCCCAAAAAATCGGCCGGCCGCTATCGCTCTCAGTTGTTTACTCGGCCTTGTGTTTCCGATGTGCGAATGCGGCATCGTGCCGATCATGCGCAGGCTGTTGCGGAAAGGTCTACCTCTCAGTTGCTGCACCGCTTACATGATGTGCGGGCCGATTATTAATCCCGTGGTGATCCTCAGCACATGGGTTGCCTTTTCGGGATTTCAGGACGGCGAAATCATTGTGTATTTGCGAATAGGAATGGGTTTCGTCATTGGGTTTGTCACAGCCAATGTGGTCGACTGGCAGCACCGCAAGTACGGCAATGAACTCCTGGTCGCCGCCGCTCGACCCGATGGCGCTATCGATGATGACATGGCCGCGCCCGACCATCAAGGGTTGGCGGCCAAACTGGCCTTGATTGCAGAAACCGCAATCCACGATTTCGTGGACATCACTGTATTTTTGACGCTGGGTGCCCTGCTATCGGCGGGCAGTCGTATGTTTTTCACGACACAGGATATCGAGAACCTGGGCAACGCTGTTCCAATCGTTAGCATCCTTGTCATGATGGGGCTGGCCATTTTGCTGTGCTTGTGCAGCGAGGCGGATGCGTTTGTAGCCGCGAGTTTTTCGACACTCCCCGCAGCTCCCAAACTAGCCTTCTTAGTGCTAGGCCCGATGCTTGATCTAAAACTATATCTGCTGTTTACTCGTGTCTTTCGACCCCGATTGATTTGGACGATCATAACTTGCGTGTTTATCCAGACACTGATATACTCATTATTGGTTCATTATACGCTCGCCGCGAACGTTGGATTGCCGAAAAACTGACAGGGATAAGCGATGGCACACACACACACAGCCGACAAGAACTATTATCTCGACCAGCTTTGTTCGCTAGGGGCGTGTGCGGCATTGGGTGTTGTCGGCGTGCTCATGTATTCGTCTGGCAAGTTGAGTCTGCTGCTCGATACCAAATTTCACTTATGGGTTCTCGCCGGCGGCATCACCCTGCTTGCACTGTCCCTCGTGCGCGGTATTTATCTTTGGCGGCTCGCTGGCCGTGTGAAGCTGGAATGTCATGACGATCATGATCACGATCACAAACACGATGAACATTGCGATCACGATCATGCCGCAGCCGATTGTGGGCATGAACATAGCCACGCTTGGACGCCGGCCAAGTACGCCTTGCTCATGTTGCCAATCACTCTGTATTTGCTCGAACTACCCAATGCCGCGTTTAGCGCCGATTGGGCCAACCGCCAGGCCGACCAATCCGCGTTGGAAGGCCCTGGGCGCGTCGTTGGCGATAAGGGTGCCAAGGTCCTGGGCTTCCGCGAACTTTCGGACGCGGCGGGCGACCCGGGTAAACGAAACTACTTCGAGGGTCACTCTGTCAAGCTCAAAGGCATGTTCGTGAAGCTCGGGATGCCTAACGAGTTTACGCTGATGCGATTGAAAATGAACTGCTGCGCGGCGGATGTTGTGCCGATGCAGGTTCGTATTCTCTCCGAAGACAAAGTCGGCGATTTCGCTCGCACCGATTGGGTCGAGGTCGAAGGCAAAGTCGAGTTCCGCAAAGTGTCCGGCAAGGAAAAATACTATGCCGTGTTGACGACCTCATCCGACAAAGTCAAGAAAACCGATCCTGAAGCCACGCCATACGATTGATGAACTCCCCTTTCGCGAAAATCCAGCAAGCAGTGGCGTTTGCCGCGCGTGCCCACCAGGGTCAGTTGCGGAAGGACGGCCGCACGCCGTACGCCAGCCATCCGTTCCGGGTGTGCCTGGTTGCTACCGAAGTCTTTGGCTTTCATGATCCAGAGATTCTCGTGGCAGCAATTCTGCATGACACGATCGAAGATACTACGACGGATTACGATGACATTGTTGCAATGTTTGGCCCCAATGTGGCTGAGTGGGTGCGACTCCTCAGCAAGGACAAACGTCTGCCGGAGATCGAACGCGAAGAAGATTATGTTCGTGGTTTGGTCTCCGCCTGTTGGCAGGTGCAAGTACTCAAACTCGCAGACGTGTACGACAATCTCAGTGATTTGGATCAATTGCCTGCCGAGCGTCGGCCGCAGTCGCTAAATCGAATTCGGTTCTATCTTGACCGGTTGCAACCCGCACTCAAGCCGCAAGTGGCTACCGCATTTGACGTCGTGTTGGCGCTACTGCGCACAGCCGAATCGCGCTGCATCCCAGATGCATGAACGACATCACTGAACATTGTTGAAATCCACCCGCGCAAGAAATAGCCGCCGCCGGTCGTTGCGCTGAAACAAGTCTTCCATCAACGTCTCCAGCTTGGGTGTGAGCGGCTGACCATTGTTCGTCCAGGGATTTCGCCCGTTGACGGTGATCTTGATCGGCTTGGTGAAGTCAATCATGTCGCGTGTGCCGGCCTGATCATCGTATGCCCGGCCGAACCAAAGTGTGAGCTGCTTCAAACCGCGAGTGAAAACCGTAATTTGGTTGGCATCGCGAATGGTAGCTTGAAGCGCAGCCGGGTCTTTCTTAGCTGGTTTGATAAAATCCTCTAGAATGCACTTCTTGTCGATCTGTTCAGTGGATGCCCAATAGAAGTGATTGTCAGTTGCGCGGAACGAATGATATTCCTCGCCACCGGTGCCTTCGCCGGGTTTGCGCCCCAAGCTGGGAAACCCAGTGGCCCGTCGTTTACGGTCCAGCCAATCAAAGATGTTGGGAACTTCGCCGGCAAAGAAATCAATTGGCCGTCCCTTGTACATCACCAATAGTGATGGGTAGCCCTTCTCCGCCCATTTGACGTACAAGTCCAACGCCCAGATGTTTACGGCACCAGTCATTTCGCCGAGTACGATGTAGAACGGTAGCACTTGGGCGTGTCGCCAATACCAACTCGATATGAATGACCTCGCCCGGCCGTTGATGGGCACCACGGCGGCGAATAGATCGGGATGCGACAATCCGACATCAATGGCCATGTTCGCCCCTTCGCCAAGACCAGTGAGCGACACGCGGTCGGTATCAACATTGACGAACCGTTTCACGTCGCGCAAG
>JANLTA010000082.1:0-3364 GCA_031362705.1 Gemmataceae bacterium
GCACCGAACAAGCCCTGGGCACGGTGGCCGGATTGTTCCTGGAGCCACAAGCCGAAGACGGTTTTGGCACCTGGAACTTCTTCGATGCCAAATTGCGCGAAGGGGCAGAGTATCCGGTAATGCGGCTGGCGGTCGTGCCGCCATTGCTGACAACCGCCATTCGGCCGCTTGCCGAAGATCGCGTCATGGATCGACCCATTGACACGGCACTAGTATTTGCTTCCGCTCTGCCACCCAATTTCAGCGGCAATCCACTTGGCGGCGTCACCTGGCTCGACGATGGAGAACATTATCTTCAATCGAGAGCAGGGCAATTGCTCAAGATTCATGCCCGTACCGGGCGCTCCACGCCGTTCGTCGATGCCGCGAAACTCGAAGAATCACTCAAAGCGGAGCCGGAACTTGTCTCGGTCGCGAAGCTAATGAGCCAACGCGGGAACTTCACGATGAATGGATCGCGTACCGGGGCGCTCTTCACGCATCAGGAAGACTTGTATTTCGGTTCATTCGACGGCACGCCCGCCAAACGGCTTACCAAGTCAGCCGGGGGTAAGCAACAACCGAAGTTCAGTCCGGATGGGCAATTCGTGGCCTTCACGCGGGCCGGCAATTTATTCGTGGTAGATGTTGCCACGCAGACGGAAAAGGCCCTGACCAGCGACGGCGGCGGCCCGATCCTCAACGGTAAAGCTGACTGGGTTTACGAGGAAGAAATCTTCAATCGCAACGAGGAAGCCTACCGCTGGTCACCAGATTCAAAGCACATCGTGTTTCTGCGGCTCGACGATACGCCGGTAAAGAACTTCGCCGTGATCAACCACATCCCGACACGGCTTAACGTGGAAAACTATCCGTATCCAAAAGCCGGCGACCCGAACCCACTCGTGAAGCTGGGTATCGTCAATGTTGAAGCGGGTGATGCCAAGTTCGTCGATCTCGGCGACTATAAGCCCGACGACATGTTGATCGCCCGAATCGGCTGGCTGCCCGAGGGCAACTCGGCCTACGCCTATTTGACGAATCGCGTGCAAAACTTCATGGACATTGTCTTCGCGCCAGTGACTGGCAGCCCGTCACAAAAGGTGGTTCACGATACGACGAAGGCTTGGGTCGATGACACCGGGCCGCTGCACTTCCTGCCTGATGGCTCGTTCCTATACTCCAGCGACCGTTCGGGTTGGCGGCATGTGTATCGCTACAAACGTGATGGCACCTTGATGAACACCGTCACCAAGGGCGACTGGGAAGTGCGCAAGATCCTGAACGTGGACGCCGCTGGTGAATGGGTTTATTTCCACGGCACCAAAGACGCACACATCGGCATCAACGGCTATCGCGCCAAGTTGGATGGCAGTGCAATTGAGCGGTTGACGCCGGATGCCGGCACGCACACCATCAACGTCAACCCGGCCGCGACCATGTTTGTCGATTCGACCAGTTCGCTGGAAACGCCCACACAGGTTCGGCTTCGCGGTGCCGATGGTTCTCTGATTCGAACGCTCGACACCAATCCCGTTTATGCGCGCGAGGAATATCGCTTTGGCAAGACCGAGCTGGTCAAGGTGCCATTCGCCGATGGTTTCACCGTCGAAGGGTTGCTTGTCTATCCACCCGACTTTGATCCGGCGAAGAAGTACCCGATTTGGATCAAGACCTACGCGGGGCCACACAGCCCCACCGTCTTCGACGCTTGGGGCGGCGGTCGTGTCGATGATCAGATGCTGGCAAAACTTGGCATCGTGGTCTTCCGTGTCGATCCCCGGCCAGCATGTGGGCAGGGTGCGCAGTCGGCATGGACTGCATACAAGAAACTCGGCGTGCAGGAACTGAAAGACCTGGAAGCAGCGGTCGATTGGTTGTGTACAAGACCCTGGGCCGATGCCAAACGTGTTGGTCTCGCCGGGCATAGTTACGGCGGTTACATTACGGCATACGCGCTGACGCATTCCAAGAAGTTCTGCGCCGGCGTCAGCGGCGCACCGGTTACCGATTGGCGTCTTTACGACACGATCTATACCGAACGTTTCATGGGCCTGCCCAGCGAGAACAAGGAAGGCTACGACGCATCATCGGTGGTGAAGGCAGCTAAGAATCTTCATGGCAAATTGCTATTATTGCATGGCTTGATGGATGACAATGTGCATGTGCAAAACTCCGTTCAATTGATCAATGAACTGCAGCGGGCCGACAAGGATTTCGAGGTCATGGTGTACCCGACCGCGCGGCATGGCATCTTTGGCCGGCATTATCAGCGACAAGTTCTCAATTTCATTTGCCGAAGCCTCGGCGTCGATGGCCGCGTACCCGAACGCGGCGACGATGGCGACGATGCGCAAAGGCCGGCACGTCCGCGACGAAGAACTGAATAGCACGACATCCGACTGTCGGTTTTTGTCATGATGTGGTAAAACGCTGCATTCACGGAGGACGGAATGCGCAGTTTGATGCGGTCACTTGTTTTTCTGGCGTTGTTCGGCGGCGGCGGGTTGGTCGCGCTGAAGATGTACTTGCACTCGGACGCGGTCACCGGCAAGATTGCAGCCCGGCTGCAATCGGTCTTGGGCGTTCCGGTGACGGTCGGCGGGCTTGAACTTGGCGGTACCGAAAGCGCCGCCACGGGTATTGCCATCTACGAAGCCGACGCACCCAAAGGTTCAGCGCCTTTCGTGACCATTGGACGCGCGACGGCGGATGTCGGCGTGACCGACTTGGTCGCGGGTGCAACAGAACCGAAACTGATATCCATCTCCGATGTTCACCTGACCCTGCGCTATGACCAGGATGGCCATTTGTTGACGCGCCTTCCAGCGGCTCAGTCACCGGGCAAGGCAATGCCGGAGTTTCGCCTCAGCCGAGGCTCTTTGACGATTACCAAAGTCGGCGAACCGGATGTCACGTTTCGTGGCCTTGATGCCGTGGTGATCGAAAAGAACGGCCAAATCACGCTGTCAGGTCATGTCGCTGATACGAATTGGGGCGGCGCATGGACGGTGGCCGGCTCGTTCCCGCGTCCGCCCGGCATCGGCATGTTGGAGTTGAAGAACGCCGGTCTGCATGTCACGCAGACCATGCTTCGCCGCGTACCGTTTGTTTCGGAAAAGGTCTGGAATCACGTCACGCTGGAAGGCGATACGCCGGTCCAATTGTTGCTGAGCCTGCCACAGCCGCCGGCCAAAGTCGGCTATCGTGTTGCGCTGTCACCTAAGAACACCACTGTGCAGGTGCCGTCTATCGAATTAACCGCGACGGCCGCACAAGGCAACGTGGTCATCGAAAACAACCTGGTAATGGTCCGCGAAGTACGCGGCAAGGTGGCCGACGGCGACCTGCACGTGACGAGCGCCGACCTCGACTATCGGAACCC
>JANLTA010000133.1:0-6309 GCA_031362705.1 Gemmataceae bacterium
ACGTAGCGCACGATGAGATAGCTACCGGCCATCACCAATAGCGATGTCACGAGGGCGTTGGAAATCAAAATGGCGCGACTGAGGTTGACGCCTTCTTCGATCGACTTGCTATCCAACTCAATCCGGATGGCACCGTAAAACATGTCCGGCTGCATCTCCTGGTGACAGGCGACGCATTTGCTCGTCATCCGAATGGACGCATAGTAGTAGAACTTGCCGGCGCTCGCGCGATCCTGCTCGAAAATATCGGAGTTGTCTCGGAGGCGAGCAAAACACTCACCGTCATCCGGATCCTGCTTATCGCCGCGTTCCTTGGGATGCAGCTTGTACAATCGAAACTGGTATTTGGCCAAGGCATCGACGTACTTCACGTCGGACGTTCCGCCCGCCTTGGCGTGAAACTGGTCGGGAAACTCGGCAATCGCTTCCGCGGCCTTCGGATTATCTTTCACCATGTGAAAGTGATAAAGAATCTGCGTCGTCAGCATCCGACCGGAGAGTTTTGTCGCCTCGTAGGCCAGATCAACATTGGTCCGCGCGTACCAGAGGAAGCTCGCGGAGATCAACAGCAGCGTGACCGCACCCAGCAGGAAGCGGCTCTTGCGCTCCAGGCTGCTTTCGCCGAGCAGTCGTTTGAAGCCCTTGTACGACATTCATTCGTTGTCCGGCATGGCTGGCAATTGTCAATCCGTTCGCTGACATTGCGGGCAATAATGCGACGAGCGGCCGGCCAGTCGGATCCGCTCAATGGCCACTCGGCAACGCCGGCAGGGCTTACCCGTGCGCCCGTAAGCCTGAAACTCGTTCTGATAGCCGCCACGCTCGCCGGTGCCATCCAGGTAATTGCGGATACTTGAGCCACGATGTTCGATGGCATGGGTTAACACTTTTTCCACTGACCTGCGCAATGCTGTCGCTTGCGCCGGCGTCAATCGATGCGTTAGCGCTGCTGGATGAATGCGCGCCGCATACAGCGACTCGTCCGCATAAATGTTGCCCACGCCGGCGATCACGCTTTGATCCAACAACAGCGCCTTGATCGGTCGCTTGCTCGCAGACAATGCGGCTCGCCAATAACTTGAGTCCAACGCAAACGGTTCCGGCCCCAGGCGTTCATCAAGATAGACATTCAACTCTTTCAATGTTGGAAAGTGCTGCAGACTGCCGAAACGCCGCTCGTCGCGAAAGCGCATGCGATGTTCATCACCAAGATTGAAAACCAGGTGCGTATGCGGGCAACGTCTGTGGTCGTCGGCGCCAACCGTGAGTTGCCCGGTCATGCCCAAGTGACCAAGTAGTGCTCCCGCGTCCAACTCAATGATGATCCATTTACCTCGCCGGTTGACACTGGCAATGCGTTGATTCATAACAGCGCGAGTCCACTTCCCAACCCATGGCACTCGCAGTTTCTTTCGGCCAACGCGAACGCTGATGATCGTCCGCCCGGTGAGTCCCGGGCGAAGCGAGCGCACGACGGTTTCCACTTCCGGCAACTCGGGCATACATACCTCCTACTGCTGAGTGTAGGCCCGAGCCTCGCGCGATGGTACAATCCTCCGCATGAAGTATGTCATCGTGATTCCCGACGGCGCTGCCGACGATCCATGCCTGGCCCTCGGCGGCCTTACACCGCTGCAAGCCGCGCGACTGCCCAACATGGATCGCATTGCCCGCACCGGCGTCTGCGGTTTGACCAACAACGTGCCGCCAACGCTGACTCCCGCCAGTGATGTGGCGACGCTGAGCTTATTCGGCTACGACCCGCTGGAAGTGTACACAGGCCGGGCACCGCTCGAAGCGGCCGCGCTCGGCGTGACGCTCGGACCAAATGACTGGGCCATTCGCTGCAACACCGTTCACATCGCCGACGGCCGCATGCGCGACTTCACAGCGGGGCACATTACCACCGACGAAGCCCGGCAACTGATCGACGCGCTGCGAGATTCGTTGCCACAAGCGCCGCTAGGCAACTTGGCCAAGCGTTTAGAACTCGTCTCCGGCGTCAGCTATCGCAACCTGCTCGTGTATCGCGGCGATGACAAACCCGTTCTCGGCAACGACCTGAAAACACAACCGCCGCACGACATTCCCGATCAACCTGTCGCCAGGTACCCGCCGAGCGGCACCGGGGCCAACCTGTTTCAGATCATCATGGATTGGAGCCGCGGTGTCTTTGCCGACCATCCGGTGAACCAAGCTCGCAGCGCATCTGGCAAACCGGACGCCACCCAGGTCTGGCTCTGGGGCCAGGGCCGAGCGCCGAAAATCACGCCGTTCGCAGAACGCTTCGGCAAGCGCGGCGCGATCACATCGGGCGTTGACTTGGTTCGCGGCGTCGGTGCCCTGTTGGGTTGGGATCGCCTTGAAGCACCCGGCATCACGGATTACCTGGATAACGACTATTGGGCTCAAGGAAAACTGGCGATCGAGTATGTCCACAAATACGATCTGGTCTGCGTCCACGTCGAAGCGCCGGACGAAGCGTCGCATGAAGGATTGGCGGACGAAAAAGTCAAAGCGCTGGAGCGCATTGACGCCGATATCGTCGGGCCATTGTTGGCCGCATTGCCGCATCATGGTGATTGGCGCATCTTGATCTCACCGGACCACCGCACGCCATTGACCACGCGGGCACACAGCTATGGTGCAGTGCCCTTCGCCGTTGCCGGCACCGGCATCGCGGCATCAGGAATTGAACATTACGACGAAGTGCATGCAGGGAAGGGCAGGGTGTTTGACCCCGGTTGGGAGCTTATGGATTGGCTGCTGAAGAGTTGAAGCCACCATATGTGTGAATCTCGTACAAGTATGCCGCCGCTCCCAGTTCCACGAAACTCAGCTTTCGCTCGCCGGCTTGATCCAGTTGCCACAAGAACATCTTGCGATTGTCATCCCGCTCATGCGCAATGAATGCCCACACGCGGCGGCCTTCCGGCACAGCGCTAACAACGTCGCGCACACTACTCCAATCATCGCGGCGGACTTGTCCAACAATCGCAGCGTCTATTCCCAATTGCTTCGCGTAGTACGCCCACGGTTCCTGGGCCATGCCGCTCAGCAACACGCCGTCGCCGGGCTGCATGTGCTTGACAATGTATTCGATGGCCGCGCGGTGATTCTCCGGCGGTCGCGGCCGCACCAGTTGTTGCAGCGTTGTCGCTGCCGGGGCTAATCCGACACTGGCGCACAATACAAACAAGAACGTGCGGCCCGTAGACCGCGGCATCGCCTGAGTGGCCGCATACGCCGCACCTAAACCCAGATGCAAGAGCGGCACAACGAACAGCAACAGCCGCCCGCCAAACGGATAGCGTTGCAGCAGTGACGCCACCATCGTCATGACCAATGGCGCCAGCAAGCACGCCACCGTCACAGGTGAACGTCGCCACAACCATAAGCAGCCCATGCCAAAGAGCAAGGCAGCCGGCAACGCCACCGACGAATCCGCGAGGACCATGCCGGCTGGCCACTCGAACATTCCCGTGACCGCCCGCACATACCAGCCGACTTGTTCAAAGTTCCGCGGCGGCATCGGCGCGAAGTGTTCACTCCAATAGTTCATGAGGTATTGATTCTTCGATAGTTCCCGCAGGCAGGCCACATAACACCCGGCAAAGCTGGCCACCCATGCCAGCCCCACGCCGATCAACCCGCGAAGTGCCGATTCATCGCTGCGCCAGAATGCGACGCCGAACAAGACGAGTCCCAGTCCTGCCAGCACGAACGCCGCTGGGTGTGAAAACCAGATCGCGACCGCACCGGCGAGCGCAAGGTGCAAGTAGTAACGACTGCTCCGGTCGCTTACGCTCCCGGCCCGCCGGAAGACGAGCGCGAGCAGGATCAGCGTCGCCAACACGTCGCTTGAATACTGTTTCAGTTCCGACGAGTAATACACCAGCCTCGGCGTGAACGCGAAAAGTGCCGTGGCAAACAACGCCGCGTGGGCCGGCAACAGTCGCCGCGCGACTGTTGGAAACAACAACATCGCGCCGATGCCTGATAGCAACGGCACGACCCGCAACGCCATCTCGCTTGTCCCAAACACTGTCGCGGTCAGCTTCACCAGCATCAGGAAACCAACCGGCGCACCTTGATCGTGATCCAGTGGCCTCCACAACTCGGCGAACGACCGGCTGGTAATGTTCAGCGCCAATAATATTTCATCGAGCCAGAACGAGCGGTCGAATCGCCACGCTGCAATTCGTAAGAGGATGCCGATGCCGACGACCGTGGCTGTGAGCATGCCGACCGAAATGCGGACGCGAACCCGGCGCAGCCGTGTCAACGTTTCAACAATGGTGACTGCGGGTCTCACCGCGGCCAAGCCGGCCATGAACGCCTCCGTGCGTGCTAAAGAAAGCGGGTCAGCCGGTAAGGTAACACCATCCGGCTCAATCGGTCAATGCAATCGCCAAATCCCCGCGGCAAACCATTGACAGGGCGTGCCCGCTTTGCCACATTGGTAAGGTTCCCGCAACCTGATTAACCCGCATTGTCTGGAACTTTTATGTCGTTTCGCCAGCCTCGTTTGCTTGCCCAGTTGGGCCGTCGCGACTTGCATCTTGAGGATCGGATCGCACCAGCGACACAGTTATTACCAGACTTGCAAGTCCTCGGCAGTTACCTCAGCGGCTGGACCATCAATACCACCACGAATGGCGGCCGAGAGTTGCGCTTCGCAACCGCTCTCGCCAACGGCGGCCTGGGTGCGTTCGAAATCAACGCCACAACCACCATCATCAACAACCCAGATGGCAGCCAGTCGCAAGTCGTCAATCAGAAGATCTTCAACAGCGATGGTACGACCTCGCTTCGCCAAGCGGGTACCGTGACCTACCACGCCGATCATGGCCACTTTCATTTCGACGACATGGCCCTCGCACAGATTCGCTTACGGCCCGGCGGCACCGGCGTCGGCGCGGTCATCGCCAGCGGGCCGAAGGTGAGCTTCTGCCTGCTCGACTCCACACGCTTCAATCCATCATTGCCGAACTCGCCCGCGCTCGCGGCCTACCTCACCTGCACGGCGGGGACGCAGGGTATCTCCGTCGGCTGGAACGACATCTATGCGGCCGGCCTCGAAGGCCAGTCCATCGACATCACCGGCATCACCAACGGCGACTACTGGCTCGAAGTCATAGCCGACCCGACCAACCGCATTCAGGAAACCGACGACACAAATAACACGACGCGCATCGCCATCACGATCACGTCGCAACCGACTTACGGCTTCCGCATTCTCTCGACTTCGCCCATTGGTCCAAGCAGCGATCCGGTGTCGTTCGTCACCGTGAAGTTTAATCAAGCCGTGAATGTGGCGACATTCACGCCCAGCGACGTGACCTTCGGCGGTCCCAACGGTCTGATTCCGGTGACTGCCATCACGCAAGTGGATGCCGCAACGTATCGCATCAACTTCGCGCTGCAATCTTCGGTCGGCACATACCAGATGACCATCGGGCCGGACATCGCCAACACATCAGCTCAGAAACTGGATCAGAACAATAACGGCGTCGGCGGTGAAGTCGCCGATACTCTGGTCAACATCTTTACAATCCCCGCGCCGCGCGTGTCCACGACATCGCCCACAGGCGGCGTCACCGGCTCGGTCAGCACTGTCCGCATTACCTACAGCAAACCGATCACGTCATCGACGTTCACTGTCGCCGACATCGTCAGCTTCACCGGCCCCGGCGGCGTCAACCTGTCGAACACGATCACCAGCATCACGCCGGCCGCCACCGGCGGATTGAGCGCCATCTTCGATGTGAACTTCACCGGCGTCACCACGACGGGGCTATATCAGATGGTATTCGCGCCAAATGTGGCCGACGCCATGGGACACACGGTCGATCAAAACGGCGACGGCATTACCACCGCCGCCGACAACTACGCCGCTACCTTCGCCATTTCGCCCAGCGGGCGAGTCGGGCCTGACACCTTCGGTTACACCGGCGACACCATCGCGCCGCCCGCCGCCACCATTGTCGGCCGGGCCGGCACCTTCGCAATCCACAACAACGCCGACGATTCGGCCACATTCGTCAACCTCGGCACGAATTCGTTCAACTTCTACGGCATCAATTACGTCGGCAACGGCAAGATTTGGGTCAGCACCAACGGCCTCATCACCTTCGGCGGCAGCAATACTTCGCAACTCAACGACGACTTGGCCAACGCGACTCTCCCATCCATCGCCGTGTTGTGGGACGACTGGTTGAAGGGCAGCGGCTCACCGCAAGTGTTGGGACTGTTTGAAGACACCAATGCCGACGGCAGGCCCGACCGCCTCATCATCGAATGGAACCA
>JANLTA010000150.1:0-3024 GCA_031362705.1 Gemmataceae bacterium
AAACTCGACCGGGCGTAGGCAACGAAAAGAGAATGAACAAAAGTGGAAACAACAGCAACTTGGCATGTGGCCAACCAAGATGCACGAGCGCCAATCCTGCGACGAGCAACAGCAGTGCGGCCGTGAGCCACCACACAACAATAGGCCGGCCACTCACTTGCACGGCCACGTACCAGCCCACCGCGAACATCGCGCAACCGAGCACCAGTGGGAGCAACCCTGCCAACATCGGCGCTGGAGCGATGGCGCGAAGCCGTGGCCATGCTCGATAAATGAGCCAACCGGATGCCATCGGAATCAGAAATCGGTCGGCAAGATCAGGTTTGGAAGCCCACACCGGCCGCAGCGTGAACACCCAGCCCGCCGTTGCCAGCCCCGCGATGAGCCACGCAGCAATGAAGCACCAATCGATCCATGCGCGAGCGGGCGCGGCAGGTGTGGCGGTTGCGGTGGTAGGGGCCAGCGCAGTACTCATCAGCTTCCATGAAGATTGACCCGGCTGACACCATTGCCCCGGCCGGGTAAACTTCACTTATGTTGCCGCATCGGCGTCGGAACGACAAGTGAAAATCTGGTTGCAGCGATCCATTGATCAGTTGGCCGCGATGGTTCGCAGCATTCGTGGCGGTCTGCGCGAGATTTGGAATCTTGTCGTCGTCATCGTCAGCTTCTTTGATCCGCGCCAACTTCCGCGTATGATTCGCCGCGATACTGGTGCGGTCATTGACAGCGGGAAGCTGATGGCCAGCGCCACCGGTACGGCGGCCACCGATGTGGCGAAGCAAGCCGCCCTATCGCCGAGGCGACTGGTGATCTGGTGCTGGCACGCACCACAGCGACTTTTTCACTTTGTCATTACGCGGTCCGCTCGACAATTGATGATCGGTGGTATCGTCGCCGCGATTGGCATCACAGTGACGGTCTGGCCAGCCATCCGCGTGATCCGTGAAAAACGACAGCAGGGTTTGGCCATCGAACAGCACCGGCAAATGGAAGAACACTTTGCCCGATCCGATCCTAAGGGCGTGAAACATAACGTTGAAGTGTTGCTGCTGGTCAATCCCAATGACGAGAAGATGTTGGCACGCAAGAAAGCGCTCGAGACCGGCGAGGCGCCCGAGAACGATCCAAAGGTCGCCCGACTGTTGATGATGCAGCACCTGAGCGAAGGCAAATTCAACTTGGCCGTGCGCGAAGCGCGCACCTGCCTCATCCTGGAGAAAAACGATTGGGAAGCCCTTTTGGTCGTGACGGAAGACGCTCTTCGCCGCGGCGATCGTACCGCCGCAAGCAAGATTATTGCCAACCTGCCACGGCCCCATGAGGTTCGCAGCGGCGCGACATTGTGGTCGTGTACGATGGCTGTTCGCATCTTCCGGATCTTGAACGAGCATGGGAGACTCGACGACTTGATTGCGTACTTGAGCGATACCTATGTGCCGTTCGTTCGCCGGGGTATCGCCAACCAGGCCGAGCCGGCGGGACGATTGCAACTGGTCGAGATTTACAACTTGTGCATGACGACGCTGGAACACCGACCGATCTTGCAGAAATACTGGGTGCCCGTGCAGGAGCTTTGCCACGGCATCGCCAACGCGCCGGATGCTACCGTGCCGGTGCTGACCAGTCTCGGCGTGATGCAGGAGATTCAACGTGAGGCACAATTGCGGCAGATGTTGCAATTGAAGCTCATCACCACCGAGAAGTACGCCGAGTACACGGCCGAGATCGACGCCCGGCTCGCCGTCATCTGGCGACGAGTCCATGAAGGCGACGCTAAGAATCACTTCGGCTATCTTGGACCGGCGATGCTCAAGGCGCGAGCAAACGATTTGAAGGGTGCTGCCGCAGACATAGAAGCCGGTATCGTCGCATGTGGTCCGATTCCTGAACTGATTGAAAAGAAAGCGGAGGTGCTACGCCGCCTCGACCCGGCGGGCGGGTTGGCTTTCCTGGAGCAATCGCTGGCCGGCACGCAAGTCAATCCGGCCATGTGTCGGGTGGTCGCCGAAGCCGCTCTTGCTGCTGGCAGGCCGGATAAGGCGCTGGAAGCAGCCAGCAAAGCACTGGACTCCATTCCAAACCTACCGTGGGCGATTCGCCTGATCGCGCAGATTCACTTGGATGCCGGCAGGCCGGCTGAAGCCGTCGCTATCTTGGACAAGACGCCAATCATCGCTGATGATCCCGCCGTCGGTAACCTTTATGTCCGAGCACTAGCGTCGTCAGGTTCAGTCGCCGGTGCCCAGGCATTCCTGCTCAAGGCACTGCAATCACAGGAGACGTTGCCGCTGGTGCTGGGTGGTGCAGAGACGTTGGCCAAACTTGGCCATCATGAAGCCGCGATCGTCATACTCAAGAAACTGATCCTCGAAGACCAGCTCAATGCGCTCGCCCAGACCGTGTTGGGCGACACGTTGCGGCTGATGGCCGAGCGCGACGGCACCGGTTGGAATCGGAGAATTGTTGATGATGCACTAACGGCATATCGCAATGCACTACTGCGTGATCCGCTCCAGCTTCGCCTGGTCAATAACGTCGCCTGGCTGGAGTTAGTCGCTCTCGACTTGCCCAAGCAGGCATACGATTCCGCCAAACCTCTGCGTGAAGCCGGGCTGGACTTGCCGGCCGACATGCTGGCAACATTGGGAGCCGTTCACGTCGGTGTTGGTGCCTACGAACAGGGTCGCATCGCTCTTGAGAAAGCTATCGCACAAGGCAACGCAAAGGCGGGCGTACGTGCCTATCTCGCTTTGGCCTACCACGGCCTCAACCGCTCCGATGTCGCGCAGGCACTCATTGACAAGGCCATCAACACAGCCAAAGTCGGACCGCGCGAAGGCGAATTGGTGGAATTGATTCGTCGCCAAGTGGAACGCAGGTAATTGTTGTCGATTATTTGATCTGCAATTCGTTCCGCACATCGCGCACGCCGGGTTCCAGCCGCATGAGGCTCTCGGCGTGTGCGGCTTCATCATCATTGGCTACGGTGCCACGCAGGACCACTGTGCCGTTATCGAAGGC
>JANLTA010000166.1:0-5736 GCA_031362705.1 Gemmataceae bacterium
TTCTTCTCGCCGCGGACTTCGCCGAAATACTGCCCGTGGAAATCGTCTTTCTTCGCGTTCCAATCATCAAAGCTGCCGTCCAGTTTGGCCAGATCGCTGTAGTACAAGTCGCAAGGATAGAACGCATAATCAAAAGCTGCGGGCGTCACCCGATCCAACACCATATACCGCACCGGCATCGCATCCACATCGCCGACGAGCAACACATACCCCAGCTTCCGCTCCTTCCACGCCGCGTAGAGATACCGTTTGACCTTCTCGGGATCATCCACGCCATCGGTGGATTTGACGATGTCTTCGAGGGCGATCAATTCCGTGGGTAAGAGCGACTGCTTGTGCTTGATGAACTCGGCGAGAGCCGCATGAAAGCGATTGGGGGCGATGACGAGGAGGCACCTCTCGGTTGATTCCGCTTTTTTCGCCGGATCGACCGGCGGCTTAGCGAACAGAGGGAGGCAGAACAAACTGATGGCCACGACGACAATGCCAATGGCCACGTACAACCGTTGCGTATTCCATTTCACGGTGTGTCCTCTTGCGAATTTGCCAAGCCGTTACTTATGCAGTCATTTAGTTGTATTCGTTTTCGACCTCGAAAGGGCCAGATGATTCGCCTGTGCGCTTTGTGCCACTTTTTTCACACCAGAGAATAAGCCATCTACCAGCAAGAAACGTCAAGAACGGTATCCTGGTTCATGCTAACATCTCTGTCTGACTGAGCAACACTCTGACGGAGGATCATACATGTTGACCGCAAAACCGGCCTGGCTGTATGCCGTGGTGGGCTACATTGTCGTGGAAGTTATCTTGGTAGCTTTTGCTGTCGGCTGGGTCGCGTTTTATTCGTATGGCGTGCATCCCGGCGAGCCGAACACGTATTATCAGGCTTATGCGCAGCACGCGAGTCCTATCGTGGCATTGATCGGGAGTATCCCGGTTTGCGTTCTGACCGGGTCTTGGTTTCGACGGAAGTTGTCCGATCGTGCTCCGGCAACGATGATGGCCCTGGTGGCCATCAATTTCGTCGTGATGATCGTCGCTTTGAGCATGAACACCGAGAATCGCGCTTATCATTGGACGATTGGATTGATCTGCTGCCTCGTCCAAATGATCGCCGGCTGGTTCGGCAGCCGACGACAACTATTAGCGGGTAGCGTGAGTTGAGCCCCGATACGTTTTATCGTGTGTTGGTGCATATCCAGGCCAAACTGGATGAGAATCTATCTCTGGCTCGGTTGGCGAAGTTGGCCGGGCTGTCGGTGTTTCACTTTGCCCGCGAGTTCACTCTGGCCAGTGGCGAAACACCGAAGCAATATACGCTGCGGCTGCGTCTGGAACGGGCCGCGCTCCGTTTGCTGCTGCATCACGGGAGCGTTCTTTCCGTAGCCCTGGATTGCGGCTTTGCCAATCATGAAACGTTTTCACGCGCGTTTCATCGTCAATTCAAGATGTCGCCCAGCGTCTATCGCAAGCGCGGCATTCACAAAGCTTCGCAACGTGAACTGGAGGGACGGCCCACAGCGGCCATCCCCAGTTATGAGTTGTCCCAGACGAAAATCGTCCAACTGAAAGCAGTGCCGGTTGCATTCTTGCGCCACATTGGTCCTTACGAAACTGTCAAAGAAAACCTATGGGATGAACTCATAATTTGGGCCAATCGCCACCACTTGGCCAAACCGTGGACACTACTCGGCATCGCCCAGGACGCTCCCGGGATCACTCCCGCGCACAAGCTCAGGTTTGATGCCGCGCTTTATGTCGGGTCGCCGCTGCCTGCCAGTCGCCGAATCAGCCAGCAAGCGCTTCCCGAAGGCCAATACGCGGTGACCACGTGTGTGGGGCCATTCGCCGCGCTCGCTCACGCTTATCAAGAAATATTTCGTCGCATCCGATCAATGAAAGGCGTGACGATGTTAGGCGTACCAACGATCGAGATGTATCACACCAATCGCGTCGTCGCCGACCTGGCCGTAAAACACACCGATATCTACGTGCCGATCGTCAAACGACGCTAAGGTGGCACTTCAAGTCTTTGGCGGATCGCCTACTTCCCACCCTTCGCATTCTTCCCCAACTCGATGTACTTGTACCCATCCGGTTCCGACCAGCCGAGCAGACGGCCGTCGCGGGAGATGTTGGGTTTGGCGCCGCATTCAGGGCGGGGCCAGGTCAGCACGATTTCACCGGTGGCGGCGTCGAACAGGCGAAGAACCTTTTCGCAGCCGGTGGCGGCGATGCGTTTGCCGTCGGGTGTGAAGGCCATGCCGGCGACGTAGTTTCCGAATGGTCCGGCATTGAACATCGATTTGCCTTCGGCAATGTCGAAGACAGCCAGGAACTGAATTATGGGCGAACGATAAAGCCATCGTGCAACTCAACGGGTTTCAACTGTCAAGTTCAAGGCAAAGTGAAGCGACAACTGATATCAGAGCTTGGACTTTGTCATTGCTAGCCGACCGCGTTCAGCCCGGCGGCTCGCGTAGACAGGATCGGACTGGCAAAACGACTGGGATACTATGTGTTCGTCATTTGGTTGCATTCATCAATCTCCGTAGGACGACGTTGGAGGTTTGTGATGCCAGAGCCAATCGATGGTACCGCTGCATTTGACAACGATAACGGCACGCCGCCGACGCATGGGCCTGGCGCAAGCGTCATCGAGTTATTCGGCAAGAACCTGCCCAGTCTCCGAGTTGTGCAATTGCGCGAACCGGTGGGTGTCGATTCCGGTGTCGTTGAACGGCCAAACTCGCGCGAGATGCCGTCGCCTTCGACGACCGGCCGCTATCAGGTGTTCGGCGAGATTGCCCGCGGCGGCATGGGTGCGGTATTGCGTGGCCGTGACCCCGACCTAGGGCGCGATATCGCCATCAAAGTTCTGCGCGAGGACCACCGCGACAATCCCAAGATGATCGAGCGGTTCATCGAAGAGGCGCAGATCGGCGGGCAACTTCAGCATCCCGGCATCGTGCCGGTGTATGAGCTGAATCAGTTCACCGACTGTCGGCCGTACTTCACCATGAAGCTGGTGAAAGGTCGCACGCTGGCGGCGCTGTTCGCTGATAGTCGCGACGCTAATGAACGGCGGGCGAAGTACGTCAGCGTATTCGCGCAGATGGCGCAAACGGTCGCCTACGCCCACAGTCGAGGCATCATCCATCGCGACTTGAAGCCCGCCAACATCATGGTGGGCAACTTTGGCGAAGTGCAGGTCATGGACTGGGGATTAGCCAAGGTATTACCCAGCGGCGGCATCGCCGACGAAGAACGATCGCAAATGGCGAATCGGAGCCGCGCCACATTCGTTGGAGCGGTTAGCGAGATTCGCACTCTGCGCAGCACTGGCAGCGGTTCGGAAACGATGGCCGGGTCGCTGTTGGGAACACCCGCCTACATGTCGCCCGAACAAGCGCGCGGCGATACAGACTTGATCGACGAGCGTAGCGATGTGTTTGGATTGGGTGCGATCCTCTGCGAACTACTGACTGGCAAGCCGCCATTCACCGGCGCGACACCGGCTGAGGTTCAGCGCAAGGCCGGCCTCGGTCAACTCGACGACGCAATGACACGGCTCGACGGCAGCGGTGCGGAATCGGAGTTGATCGACTTGGCGAAGCGCTGTCTGGCGGCGGAACCTTGGGACCGGCCGCGCGACGCCAAAGCGGTCGCCGACTCGGCCGACGCTTATTTGGCGGCCACCGCCGAGCGGCTACAACGTGCCGAACGCGACCGTGCCGTGGCCGAAGCGCAAGCAATCGAGGAGAGGAAACGCCGACGGATAGCGCTCGCGCTTGCCGCGTCCGTGCTGTTGACGCTGAGCCTCGGCGGAGCGGGAGCCTGGTGGTGGAACGACCGGAAAGTCGCTGCCGCTCGCGATTCCGAAATGGCAAAGGCCACTGCGATCCAATCCGTTGAGCGTGGGCTTGCCGAGGCCGTTCAATTCCGCGATCAGGGCCGCTGGGTCGAAGCGCAGTTCGCGGCACGCAAGGCCGGAGACTTGATGCCCGAAGGGGCCGCGGCTGAGCTTCGCAAGACTGCGGCTGACCTCCGCGTCGACTTAGGTCTGCTCATCGCTCTCGATCAACAGCGACTCAACTTCGCGGGTGAGCGCGATGATTTTCTCGATGCAAACGCTGCGAATGTGGGTTACGCAACAGCTTTCCGTGACTATGGCGTCGATGTTGACAAACTGGATCCAACGACGGCTGGCGAGCGATTTTCTGTTTCCATCCGTGAGCCGGTTGCCGAAGCGATCGACCATTGGGCGCAATTGCGATCACGAAATCTGAACGACAAAGACGGCTGGCGCAAGCTCATCATCATCGCCCAGGCGGTCGATGCCCCCAATCCCTGGCGGGAACGATTGCGGACGGCACGGATCAACAACGAGAAGCGCACCGTGATGGAACTCGCGAAGAGTCCCGATCGCATTAATCAGCCGCCGGTCATCCTGGTGGCGTTGGCCCGCAACTTACGCGATGTTTACAACGACGGCCAACTGGCGTACGAAGTCCTCGCCGAAGTCCGGCTGCGACACCCCAGCGACTTTTGGGTCAATTTCGAATTGGGTGAGACCTGTTTGCGCAAGCTCAATCGCCCTGCCGAAGGAGTGCGCTATTACAACGCGGCAATGGTTGCCCGCCCGCAGAATATTCAAGTCATGATGAGTGTCGCCTGGGCACTTGGGGGAACTAACGACTGGAAGGAGAGCGAAGCGATCTGCCGGCGCGTCCTCCAAATGAAACCCGACTTCGATTGGCCATACGGCCAGCTCAGCTATGCCCTTTTGAAACAGGGACGTTTCGAGGAATCCATTGCTGCAAGTCGTAAGGCGGCTCGGCTCAATCCACAAGGCGTCTGGTGGATGGATGCGCTGGGTCATGCCCTTCGAGAGGTCAAGAAACTCGACGAAGCCGAGGCGGCTTTTCGCCAAGGCTTGATCATCGCGCCGGACAACGAAATAGTTCTAAACAATCTCACGAACCTCCTCCAAACACAAGAACGCAAGCCGGACCTGGAGGCCATCTGGCGTGATGCGGTGGCCCGTCAACCCGATATGCTGGACCGCCACGTTCGGCTCGCGGATCAGTCAAAAACAATCGAGGATTTCGACGCGGCCATCGCTTGCTTCCGGCGCACGCTCGGCGACGCCCTCAAGCCGCCCGACCTGGCCGTAATACGCAAACTAGCCGCGGCGCTGAATCGGCATGGACGCAAGTCCGATGCCATAACAGTCTGGCGGGAGACCGCGCCGCGAATGCCCAATGTGTCGGACCCGATTGTCAGCTTGGCGTTCTTATCGCGCGAGCCGGCCGACATCGCCGCCGCCGTCGCTTTTCTCCGAGTGGATGTGAAAAATCATGACGGCGAACCGTTCTTGGCCTATCGGACCATGGCCGCTCTGTTGCGCATCCAGCGGAAATTTGTCGAAGCGGAAGTGGCCGCCCGCGAAGCAATCCGGCTGGCGCCGAACAACCACGATAATTACCGGACGTTGAACACCCTCTTGACCGACCTCGGCCGACGGCCGGATGCGATCGAATCGCTTCGCGGTGGTTTGCAAAAACTGCCCGACAACGCCACCATGCAATTTGAATTGGGAACCCACCTTTACGAGTTGGGTCGGGCCGACGAGGCAATCGGCCCGTTGCAACGTTCGGTGTTTCTCAACGCCAATGAACGATTCGCCTGGAACCTGCTGGGTTTCGCACGCTTCCGGCAAGGCGATTTCGCCGG
>JANLTA010000176.1:0-5371 GCA_031362705.1 Gemmataceae bacterium
GTCGCAAACCATCGCAGGGTCGCCACAAATGGTGGGTAGTTGCCACCGTTATACCGCAAGGAGCACTTGGGCTATTTCACACTCGCGCGGTGCGCCACCGGCCGCTGGCGAAGCGTGCCAGGAAGAATGTGCCGCGGACCAGCAGGTCGGCGCACATGCCGAGCCAGGCGCCGTAGAGGCCCATGCCGAAGGCTGGGCTGGTGAGGATGTATGCTAATGGCAGCCGCACTGCCAGGAAGCCGAACCAGGTGAATAGTACGGGCACTTTGGTGTCGCCGGCGCCGCGCAAGGCTTGCGTGAAGACAATGGTGCTGACCAAAGCGGGCGTGACCAGTGCGACCAGCCTTAGCACCCGCGCGGCTTCTTCGACGATGGCGGCCTGGTTGTTGTCGGGGTTGATGAGCTTGGCCATGTCGTGAGCGAACACGAAGAACAAAACGCCCATGGTGCAAGACATCGCGCAGCCCATACCGAATGCAGTCCAGCCGGCTCGGGCCGCGTCGTGGGGTCGTTTCGCGCCGAGGTTTTGCCCGACCAATGCCATCGCGGCAATACCGAACGGATGGGCGGTCTGAAAGGCGAGCGATTCCCAGCCGAGTGCGGTACCATGTGCGGCAGCAGCGACGTTGCCCAGTGAATTGACAATATGCAGGAACACGATTTGGCCGGCGACGACCGACAAGCTATCCACTCCCGCGGGGAGACTGATGCGCAACAAACGCCACATCATTGTCGGGTCGGGGCGAAATTCGTTGCGTTGAAGTCTTAATCCAGCGCGGCCGTGTCGCAATACCAGAATCACGACAATTGCGCCCAGCGTAAAAGAGATGGCTGTGCCTAGTGCGATGCCGGGTAGGCCGAAGCCCGGCCAACCGCCGATGCCATAGCACATGATCCATGCGGCCGGGATGTTGCATATTGCGATACCGCCTTGGACAAATAAGCCGGTGCGCGTGTCGCCGGCACCTTGCAGGCAGGCGATGCCCGCCGCTTCGACAACTTGAAATGGTAATAGCCAGAACATGGGCGTCAGGTAGGCAACCGCGTTGGCAGCGGCGTCACCTTCCAGGTTTAGCGCATGGACCATTTGCGAAATGAAACTCAATCCGAGAATTGAACCGGTCGTGCCGACAATGAGAGCCAACAGCAACGCTTGATGCGTAGCGCGGATCGCACCCGGTCGATCACCCGCGCCGATGCAACGTGCGACAACCGCACTGGCTCCGGCACTGACTAAGACTGTGTAACTCGTGACGAACCATGCGAGATAGTTGGCGGTGGTTTGCGCTGCCTGCAACGCGGCGTGAGCAGACTCGGATTCGCCGGGCAGATTCCCGGCCAACCAACGATCGAACAGATTGACCGTGACGATCAGGCAGTGCTGAATCAGAACCGGCAGGGCTAGTGCGAAAACGCGGCGAACCATCGGGCGATGTCGATCAAGGGTCGGAATCGGCTCGGCCAAGGTCGGCATTGGATTCGATATGCGGGTTGGGGCGGCAGCAATGTCGGCTCAAATTGCCGAAACTGCCCGGTCAGGTCTGTATTGGACACCGTCCGGTTATTAACATGGTAGTTGTCGCGCCGCAAACCCGACAGGCACGCCACGCCGGCGGGCAACGTCCGATAACAAAACGAAGGATCGCATGAACTTGCGCTTGGCCATTGTTGCGAGTTTACTTTCAGGTATTGCATTCGCGCAGGATAAGCCGAAGGATGCGCCCGCGTCGACGCCAGCGCCGAGCGAACGACTCGTCGAACGACGCTCGGCCGTCACCATCGCCGGGCAAAAGATCGATTACGTCTCGAACGCGGGCACCTATTATTTGCGCGATGAAGAAGGCAAGCCGCAAGCGAGCATTTTCTTCGTGGCCTATCATCGGGTGAAGGTGACGGAGCCGCCCGCAGCGCCGATGGGACCGCCGCCGCCCACGCCGCCGACCGTGCAAGTGTCGGCCCCGGACCCGGCCCGACCGATCACGTTTTGTTTCAACGGCGGCCCAGGCTCTTCATCAGTGTGGTTGCACCTTGGCGCATGGGGACCAAAGAAGGCGGCGATGCCGGATGACGGCGCGCAACCGCCGCCGCCGGCAAAGCTCATTGACAATGACTTATCGTTGCTGGACATCACCGACCTGGTGTTCATCGATCCGGTGTCTACGGGTTACAGCCGTGCGATGCCAGGCGTGGACCCCAAGAAGTATCACGGCGTGCAGGAAGATGTGGCCGCGATGGGCGAGTTCATTCGCCTGTACCTGACCCGGCAACAACGCTGGGGTTCGCCGAAATATGTCGCGGGCGAAAGTTATGGCACCACCCGAGCCGCGGCGCTGGCCGGTCATTTGCAAGATGGACTAGGCGTGGAACTGACCGGCGTAATTCTTGTCAGCAGCATTCTCAATTTCGCTACCGCGCGGTTTGATGATGGACATGATTTGCCATATGCGCTTTTCCTGCCGACCTACACGGCGACGGCGTACTTCCACAAGAAACTGCCCGGCGACATGCTCAGCGATTTGCCCAAGACACTGGCTGAGAGCGAACAGTTTGCCGGATCCGACTACGTTCTCGCATTGATGAAGGGCGACCGGCTGACGCCCGAGGAACGCACGGCCCTGGCCAAGAAATTGAGCCGGCTCACCGGTTTATCCGAGGACTTTATTACTCGCGCCAACTTCCGCATCGATGGGTCACGGTTTCAGAAAGAGTTGTTGCGCGACCAGGGCAAGACGGTCGGTCGCTTCGACTCCCGGCTCAAAGGTGTTGATGCCGACGCCGGCTCGGAACGGCCGGAATCCGATCCGAGCTATGCGGCGGTGAACGGTGCATTCACCGGCGCGATCAACCAGTATCTGCGCCGCGATCTGGGTTTCGATTCCGATTTGAAGTACGAGATTCTGACGGGCCGGGTGAACCCGTGGGACTTCGGTGTTCGCAATCGTTATCTCAACGTCGCGAATCAACTTGCCGCCGCGATGCGGAAGAACACGAGCTTACGAGTCTTCGTAGCGAGTGGTTATTACGATTTGGCTACACCATATTTTGCGACAGATTACACGCTGCGGCACATGGGATTGGATGCGGAAGCACAGAAACGCATTACGGTCGCGCCGTTCGAAGCCGGTCATATGATGTACATCGTGCGGCCCTCGCATGAAGGCCTGCGCAAAGGTCTCGCCACGTTTTACGGCGGGAAGTGAGCTGGTAGTTTCCGTCTTCTTTGTGCTTCCTTCGTGCCCTTCGTGTCTTTGTGGTTGTCTTAAAAATTAACCACAGAGACACGAAGGGCACAAAGGTAACACAAAGAAAACCTCCCCCACCGAAAATCGCTGTCATCAAATTGAGCCGAAATGATCTATCTCGACAATGCCGCGACGAGTTTTCCCAAACCCGAGAGCGTTTATCGGGCGATGGATCATTGTGCCCGGACGCAACTGGCCAACCCCGGCCGGTCGGGCCATCGCATGGCGTTGGCGGCCGAACGTATTATGGATGATTGCCGGCATCGGCTGAATCAACATTTTCACGGACAACAGGCCGACCGCTGGGCGCTGACGCTGAACGGCACCGATGCGCTGAACATGGCGATCAAGGGCGTGCTGCGTCCTGGCGACCATGTGGTGACGACGGATTTGGAACACAATAGTGTCAGCCGACCACTAGTTGCCTTGGAACAAGCCGGCACGATCTCATTGACACGAGTCGCGCACGACGGTTGCGGCACGGTTGAACCTAGTGTAATTCGCGCGGCGATGACACTGCAAACACGATTACTTGCTGTTACACATGCATCAAACGTGCTTGGTACCGTGCAGCCGATCCGCGAGTATGGTCACCTTGTTCGTGACACAAAATCGTATTTACTTGTCGATGCGGCGCAAACCGCGGGCGTGTTACCCATTGATATCCAAGCCGACGGCATCGACCTGCTGGCTTTTCCGGGCCACAAAGGGCTGTTGGGACCGACCGGCACCGGTGCGCTTTACGTGGCTGGGCGTGTGGACATCAAACCCTGGCGTGAGGGCGGCACCGGGGGCGATTCGCTGAGTCCGACGCAACCGCGCGACTTTCCTTTTTATCTCGAAGGCGGCACGCCCAATGTGCTTGGTGTGGCTGGGTTGATCGCCGGTTTGGCATTTGTCGAAGAAAAGGGATTAGCGAACATCCATCGCCATGAGTGTGAATTGATCGAGCGCTTGCGGCCGACACTCATCGAACTTGGTTGTGAAGTCCCTGGCCATGCAGAAATCAATCGCCGCGTCGGCACGCTGAGCTTTCGGCATGATGTGTTACCTGCTGCTGAGATTGCCGGCATCCTCGATCAATCATTCGACATTGCGGTGCGGCCGGGGTTGCACTGCGCCCCCTACGTGCATCGTTCGCTCGGCACCGTGCCGGACGGACTTCTGCGCATGAGTGTCGGGCCTTTCAACACCGAGGCCGACATCGACCAACTGCGTGACGCGCTTCGTGAGATCATCGGAGCGGTCAGCGGATAGCCGCGTCATTGGCCTACAAGTCGTATCTTTCTAACATGGCGGAATCTACGAGGAAATAACATGCCGCGCCGGCTCACGCTTCTGGCTTTATTGATCGCCGTTGTGCCACTGCTCGCGGTCGAACCACCGCCGTTGCGGTTTGAGGTACGACTGGCCAAAGGCTTTGATGCCGATGTGAAGAATGGCCGGGTGTTCGTCGTGCTGGCCAATCCGGATTCGCGCGATCCGCGAGGCTCAATTGGTCGCACCGGCATGACCACGCCGCCAGTGCTGGGTGCCGACGCCCACGCACCGAACGATCGGCTGATTGCCACGTTGGATTCTCGTAGTGAGATCTTCCCGATCGAATCACTGGCGAAACTGAAACCCGGCAAGTACGCGGTGCAGGCGGCCGTGCATCTCAATCGCGACTTGAACTTCCCTAATGCGCCGGGCGACTTGTATGGTCCGGTCGTGACCACGGAAGTGAATCCGAACATCGGCGGCGTCGTGTCATTGGAAATCAATGCCCGATTACCGGAAGAGGCACTGCCCGCTGACACGGATCGCGTGAAGTTCCTCAAGTTTCCATCGAAGTTGCTCAGCGACTTTCATGGTCGCCCGATGTTCCTGCGCGTCGGCGTTGTGCTGCCGCAAGGTTTTGACGCGGAACCCGAGCGCAAGTATCCCTTGCGTGTGCACATCGGCGGTTACGGCACACGCTACTCGGTGGCACGCGGTATGGCAGGCCGCTCGCCTGCTGAACCGAAGTTTCTCACGCTCGTTCTTGATGGTGCCGGCCCCTATGGCGATGCCTACCAAGTCAACTCCGCCAACAATGGTCCCTATGGCGATGCCATCACGCAAGAGTTGATCCCGCACGTCGAGAAGAC
>JANLTA010000192.1:0-1615 GCA_031362705.1 Gemmataceae bacterium
CGCTTGGCTCAGCCCCATACGGCGGCATCCTTGTATCGAAGGCGATCGTCGAAACGTTCTGGTGTTCGATCGCATGGCGACTCCTTTTTCTTGATAACGCGTGCGTACAGCGCGTTCAGCCTACCGTCTGTTTCATGATGGTAGTGGCGTCGTCTGTCGACCAGACCGCATTTGCCAGAAATTCGAAATTGATAATCGCTGCTTTGTAGCCGTCGCCCAGAACTGGGTGCCGTGGCGCAGCCGTCGCGTCCTTCACGACTGCCACTTCGAACCCCTGCTCGAGCAATTCGCGTAAGTGGCTTTCAACACAGAGGTTTGCCAACATTCCCGCGAGGATTACCTTGCTGATGTGTCGCTTGCGAAGTTGCAAAACGAGATCATTGGTGTGGGGACCCCACATTTTGTGCGGGCTGACCACGACAGTCTTGCCGTCCTCAATGAAGGGCTTGTAACGCTCAAGCCAATCCGCGCCGGAGCCCCCGAGTCCTTCAAGACTGAGCGGATCGGGGCGAAAGAACTCCTTTCCCTTCAGCATCATCTTTTCAACGACGCCGCCAAACCGCCACGCCTGGTCATGAGGAAATAGATAGTGTGGCGAGATGAAGACCGCATAGCCGTTTTCCTTCGCCACCTTGAAAAGTCGCGCGATGTTCTGGACGGTGTTGTTTTCCCTGACGCTGTCGCCCACAAGCCCCCAGGACACGCCCGCCTCGCTCAAGACGTCGTTCTGCGGGTCGATGACGACAAGCGCGGTATCGCCGGCGTGAATTTTCAAGTTGCTGCTCCTGGCTGATTGAGCGGACGCTGGAGACGGTTGATCCAGTCCAATATCGCGGTCAAAATGATGCCAGTCGCCGTCGCCCGATTGGGTCAATCAGCCAAATCGAACACCGCGCATGCACGGATGGCACGTTACTGATTGAGACCACTGTCATCGTCCGGCAATCCACCCGGCATGCGGCCCATTCGGATCGCGCTGCCCCGCGTCAGTCGGTTGCCGGTCTACTGAGCGTGACCCCTGGACATTGAAAAAGTGGTAGGGCACATCGAAACACGCAACTTCGGAATTCCGATGGCATGGGAAAACGCCATGTTCAATTTCGGGGACCACTGATACCAAGCACAACTTATGCATTTCGAAGGCGCAAGCCTGTGTCCCCGCAAACCCCGGCAGCGGGACAGGAGTCTGAATCAGGATGACTTGCCCAAGTTGTGACGGAGTTGTCGCAACAACCGGACGGGGGCGGATTGGTGCGGTTTCGTGCGCCTTCGACCGGCGTTCGTGAGGCGAAGAATGAGGTATTGGGCCAAAAAACAAGACAAGAAAAAATTAGGAAACCGTTGCTCTATCCAGCTGAGCTACGGGCGCAACTAAGTTATTCATAAGCAGTTACGTCAATATCGCGAGTCTCGATATTCGCCCAGGACGACCTTAACGACCACCGAGACACGTCCCACAAAAGCAGTCGAGTGCCAGTCAAATGTATCACATTTGATGGACGGGTTGTCGTCATGACAAATTCCTTGACTCGACCACCAACCCGTCGTCGGATTCCACCAAACCGAACCCGTACGACAACCAAACCAACGGTGCCGCGACCCTCACCACGACGGG
>JANLTA010000209.1:0-2694 GCA_031362705.1 Gemmataceae bacterium
CATCGCGGAGCGCCGCCTCGGACAACGTAACATTTCAAGTGCGTCCGAGCATTCGTGCTTGCGACCCGCGCCAGCCGAATGCCGCGAGCAGCCGCGGATTGCAAGTGCTCATGGGGGACGGCAGCGTGCGCACCGTTCACCCAAGTGTGACATCGTTTGTCTTCTGGGCCGCCGTCACGCCCAACGGTGCGGAAATTGACATGCCGGACTTTTGAGGTATGACGCTTCATCGCCCTTCCTTCCCAATGGAACAAACCATGAGCCAACCGAAACGAAACAGACCGGCCGTCACTCTGGTTGAGTTGCTCATCGTGATTGCAATCATCGCGGTTCTCATCGCGCTGCTCGTCCCCGCGATCCAGCGCGTCAGGGAGGCGGCGGCGCGAACCAACAGCGCCAATAACCTCAAGCAAATCGGCCTGGCAACCCAGAATTACGGGTTCATCCGACTAATGCGTGTCGTGTTTCATGGGCGCCAAGGATTTTGAGTTTGAAGAACTCGTGGTCTCGGTAGCCATAGGCCTTGCGCTGAAGGAGTTTGATCTTGTTGTTGGTTCCTTCCAAGGGGCCCGTCGAGATGGGGTAATCGTAGTAGTTCAAGATGCCTTCTTGATGTTCCTCCAGGGTGTTCGCGAATTTTTCCAGCATGGCGATTCCGGAAGCTCGGGCACATGCTAACCAATCCTCCAGGAAGAGAAGGGCGTGAACTTTGGTCGGCTGCGTCCAGAGTTGGCGGAGGTCTTCCTTCAGGTAATAAACGATCGCCAACGGTTCATTCAAACGTAAGGCACGTTCGAGTCGTTGCGGTTCCTTTTTCTTGGGGTCGAGATTTTCCTGGTTCATGAGGAGCAGCCAGCGAGTGCCTTTGAGGAGCTTTTGGCCCTGAGCGGTGAGTTGATGAAACAACGTTCGGCGGAAGGCGCTGAGTTTCTCGTTGTACAGCTTGATGACATGAAAATGATCGAAGACGTGCACGGCCCGCTTGAGGTTTTCGCGCACGGCCTTCGTGTAAGCGGGCGACATGTCGGTGGCGACGGCTTCAATCTTGGCGTGCGAACGGCTTAAGCGTTTCCAGAACGGTTTGAGGGCATCGCCGCCCTTGCCGTCGCCGACAAAGACGACCGCTCCGGTGAGCAGATTCAGGACGATGGTGAGGTAGCGTTGGCCCTTGCCGATGTTGATCTCATCGATGGCGATCTGTTTGAGCTTGCGGAGTTTGGGCTTGCCGAAGCGACACTGCAAGTTCTTGGAGACGATCTCCTTGACGGTGTCCCAGCCGAGTTGCAGATGCTCGGCAACGTCTTGGATGGTCATGCATCGAGACAGTTCGACGACGTAGCGTTCCAGGGAGCGAGTGTAGTGTTTCTTGGGATCGGCAAAGGCGACTTTGACCTGGCGGACTTTGCCGCAGGCGAAGCAGAGGACCCGCGGCACTTTCAGGAGGAAGTGAGTGGGTTGGTTGCCGATGGGCAACCCCTGAAAGCAACGTTCGCTGCCGCCTTGCGCCCAGACCTCGTCGGAGCCGCACGCGGAGCAGCGCAGCTTATCGCGTGGCTGCTGGATGCGAAAGACGGTGGCGCCTTCGACGAACATTTGGTTGACATAGTGGTAGCCGACGATGCCGAAGCGATGATACAGTAAGCTGGTGGACATGGGTCTTCCTCTTCAGGGAGTGTGTTGATGTAACTCCATGAAAGGGAACCATGTCCACTTTTTCAAGAACACAACGCGCATTCGCCGGAAGAGCCCAAAGCGCAAACAATTTTGCAGGTTTTTTTGAGTTGATGTTGCCTTGGCGGGGTTCCCGTTTGCCAGCCGCGTGAGGCATCGCCCGGTTCATCTTCGACTTTTTTCAAGTCACAAGATACCGGTTGACTGATTGGCATGGTTGCCATGCAGCCTTTCCGCGCCGACCCCTGTCGTAGCTCGAAGGCGGATGGTGTTCCCACCGGTCTCCTCTGCGCTCAGAGGAGCGGTCGTTTGTCAGCCTTTCCCCACGTTGTCATTCTTGAAGGAGTCAACTGATGCTTCGGTCCAAGGTATCCAAACGTACTTCCCCTTCACGCAAATCCCGGCTGTTTTTGGAAATGCTGGAAGACCGTACCCTTCTGAGCGCCGGTCAGTGGCTCGCCGTCTTCGGCGGTATGACTCCTGGCGACACCCTGGCGGAACAGGCTCGGTACGGGCAAAACCTTCTGGCCGCGTCCGGCGTCTCCGAGGATCACGTTCGCGTTATCGAAGCGCTGGACCTCAGCGGATCCTTTGTGGTGCAGACTCCAGTGGAGCCCGATCAGCCAACCGTCTCCGCGGAGTTGCAGAACGTGCCGGGGTTCATCTTCGTCGCGGACTATACGCGGGACATTACCCCGCCGAGCACCGATATCCCGGGACCGACTACCCGCGAAGGCTACGAGGCGCAGTACGGCCCCTTCGACTACGACGCATTCGTGGCGCGCGAGCAGGCCGGCGAGGTTCCCAACGGCAGCGGGCCGGTCAATTCCGAACCCGCTCCGGCGGACAGCCTGACCAACAATAACACCGGCAGCATTGGCACTGGCAACTTCACCCAGAGCGAGACCACCCTGGTGGCCTTCGGCAACACGGTCGTGGTCGCCTTCAACGACGCAGGCTCCAACGTCGGCGGGGCCAACAAGTTCACTGGTTTCTCCCGCTCCATCGACGGCGGCACCCAGA
>JANLTA010000219.1:0-2122 GCA_031362705.1 Gemmataceae bacterium
GTTGTTGTTCAACGTTCCCGTCAAGCTGAGTCCAATCGACTGACGATCCTCAACATAGTTGCCGTACGGCGCGGGCGTCGTGCCCATGAAGTCGTACGAATAGACGATTTGCGGCACGATCACGAAACCCGTGTCGAACGCGTTGTTGTATTCCGTGCGGAGCAGAAACACGCCGCCGGCCGAGAAGTCTGTCGGACGGCATTGTTTGCTGGTCTTGAGGTCGAGGGAAAGGATGCCGCCAAGCCCCAGGTCAGACCCGCCGCATCCAGTGTTCTGATACTGGGTGATCGTCTTGTCCGTATTGATGTTCAAATAAGTGGCCTCGACGCCCGGGACGTTCACCATGCCGAACTCTGTTACCAAGACGGCGTAGTCGGCGCCGATCGCGTCAACCCACCATGTCGACGCGGCAAACGTCGCTGTGGTGCCGATCTGAGCCGTATACATTTGATTGCGCAACACACCGTTCACGCCTGCGGGCTGCCCCGGAACACAGCCGGCTGCGCGGCCGTCGCCATCTCTGCTCGCGAGCGGCCTGAAATTAAACTCAACTGGGCCAACGCTGGTTGCAAATGCGCAAGAGTTCATGGCAGCGCCGATGGTAAGGGCATCCGTATCGGTCTGGAACGGCGCATTTTCACGGGCCGTGAAATCACCCTGAACTCCCCAGCCCCACAACGTGGTGTTGAACGACATGCCGATCACGTCAATGTCGTCAGCGTAGTCCAGCCTCAATCCAAGATTGGACGCCAAGCCCAACGTTTCCGCGCCGTTCACCAGAAGGTGGGTGTTACCAATTGCGGCGCCGCCAGTCATCTGGAAATAGGACAACATGCAATTCATCTTGAATGCATCTTGCACTGAATCTGTGAGTCCGAAGGTCAATGTGGACCCTGGCGCGGCAGCCAATGCGGCGGCTTTGGTCGCGGCGTTTAAGACGTCGTCGGGATCCGCAATCACTCGTGTCGTTGAGACGCCGCCGGTAATGGCTGCGAGTGTCGCGGCAGCAGCCTGTGCCCTGTTTGCCGCGTCGGTTGCTGTTGTTACCGCAGGAATGGCAAGCGCCGCATTTGCGTTAAAGCCGCAGCCAGCCGGCGTCAACCCTCTGTTGGATAGCGAAGACAGCTGCTGAGCATTGCCGGTCACACCGATCGAGAGCTCGCCGACGGAGTTGATATCCAAAGACGCAATCGGCAAACGGCTGGTGTAGTTTTGGTAGTAGAAACCAAACTCTGTGCCACCCAAGCTCTCGGCCAGCCAACGCGCCGAGACACCAAAATCGCCCGTGTTGTCACCGAAATTATCGTTGTTGCGAGTGAATAGGCCCTGGCTAACGCGCGTAATACCCGGGATGCCGATCAAGCCGTTTTTGGTAAGTTCGTGTTGGCCGATCGTGTATTTTTTTGTGTAGTCGACGAACGTGCTGTCACCGCAATCAAGATGCAACGCATCCGCCGTAAGCGGATTTCGAAGCAATCCGAAGCCAACAGCCCACGTAGGTTGGTTGCCAGCGATTCCGACGATGTTGTCAGCGTTGCAGTTTCTGCGTGTGCCGGACAATGGGCTTCCGGAAATGTTCGAACGCGCGAGTTCGTTGCCACCTAGACCGCTGCCGTAATTTACGACATCCGAACCGGCGAATGGCGTGCCAGCGGGATCGAGTTCGAACGGCGTCCAATCCAGAGCGTAGTAACCGGACAACGACACGTCGAAGGGAAGCGAAACCGATCCCGAAATCGCATTAACGGGGAGCAGTGCTTCTTTAATTTCCGATCCAGGGCGGCGGAAGGCGCCGACGTCGATCGGATTGAAGATGTTGTTGCCGCCCAGGATGAACGTGCTTTCGCCCCAGTTGATCACTTGTTTGCCGATGCGAAGGTTTACGGGCAAGTCGGCGATCGTGTAGTCGGCGGAAAGGAAAAGATCGAGCAATTCATAGTTGCGACCAACGTCGCCGAGGGCTTGGTCGGTGATTTTCGACCGAGAGCCGGCGTCTTCGTCGTTTAAGATCACATCGTAGAATCCGACCGCACGCGCGAAGAGCGTGTAGTTGTGCCATTTGACGACGAGGTCGTGATTCGCCTTGACGTTGCCGCCAATCAAATCACCGCTGTCGTAGTTG
>JANLTA010000220.1:0-7750 GCA_031362705.1 Gemmataceae bacterium
CCTATCGGGCACGTTCAACTCGGCGTACTACGGTTTGGTCGTGACCAAGCGAATGGAATACCAGACGCGCGAAGACAAGGAAGCTCTGATCGACGACATGACGTTGTCCAAGATGTCGATCATGCACCGCTTGATCGATCGCATCGGGATGTCCGAGCAGCAGGTCATTGAGGCCAGCCATGAGGAGATCGCCGCGAAGATCGCGACTCAGAGCGAGGCCTATCACAACTCTTTATCGGCCTACGTCGAGTTCTTCGACGCCATCTGCACGCTGACGGCCAAGCACTTCGCGGAGATCAAGCTGTATTTAGAACGCGGCGGCAAGCAATTGACGCCGGAGCAAGTCGCTCGCCTGGCGGTCAAGCCGACGCACGGCACCGGCGGCATGCCGCACAGCGACACCGAGGCGGTCATGCGGATGCGCAAGGACCACCCGGTGATCAACCAACTGACGAAGGCCGCCAAGCTGGCCATCCACTAACACCCATTAGCACCGGCGTCCATACGGACGCCGGTGCTGCGGACACCAACCACCAACCCTAAAAAAAGGAAACTGCGTCATGTCTACGAATCGTAAACAAGTCGGCACGCTCGTCAAAATCAGCCGGTTCCCGGTGAAGTCGATGGCCGGCGAAGGCCTGACGGAAGCGAAGATCGGCTGGCATGGCATCGGCGAGGATCGCCGATATGCATTTGTCATAGCAGGCAACATCACAGGATTTCCGTGGGTGTCGGCGCGAGTATATCCGGAAATCGCGACCTATCAGCCCATTTTCAGGACGGTCGAAGGACGATCGGAGCCTGCCTTGTTCGTCAAGACACCGACCGGTGAGGAATTCGCCATTGATGATCCAGCCCTGGCCGAGATGCTGTCCCAACGCAGCTGCCAACCGTGTCATTTGCTTCATCACTTTGGCGGCGTATTTGACTGCGCCGACTTGTCGATCATCACCACCAACACCGTCAACAACCTAGCCGAGAAATCGGGGACCCAACCGGACGACCGCCGGTTTCGGCCGAATTTCGTCATACAGCCGATGGATGACACACCGTTCCCCGAAGACAAATGGGTGGGCGACGTGTTGATATTCGGAACAACCGGCGACCTAGCCCGAATCCGGGTCAACCGCAAGGATTCGCGGTGCATGGTGGTGAGCGTCGATCCTGACACCGGAACGCAAGATCCGCGGTTGCTCAAGGAAATCGCGGGCGCCCGCAAGAACCTCGCCGGCGTCTACGGAACCACGGAGCGGCCGGGCCTGATCAAGGTCGGCGACCCGGTGTGGCTGTAAAAGACCTGAAATTCCCCGATCAAGTCGACGCATGTCGCAACCAACGGTTTTTGACCTCGCGGCTTAAGTTGAAAAAGCTGCGAGGACACAAACGCCTGAAAATGCTCATCGCATCTTAATTCGCAGATGGCGTCGGTTTCGTTGACGTCGAGTCCGTCGAGCGATAGCGCCTTTTTCCACAACCCGCGCGGCGCGGTCAGTAAAGTTTAATTTCGTTAACCATCGAGAAACAGCGAACACCGGGATAAAGGCCGATGGGTGTTCACCATGGGGTGGACACCAGACGGCCGAGATGGAAGCACGATACCGCCACCTGTTCCTGACCGAGCTGCGAGCTGCCGTCATGGCAGTGTTCGGACAAGAGATGTGAATGGGATTGGTCGAGCGAGAATCGTTGCAGAGAAATGATCGGCACGAGCTGAGAACGCCGCATCAATCGCGGATTGACCCGCAGAAGAAAGCGCTCACGTATAAAGCGGATGCTGCGGTTTAACGCCTTGACTTAAAGAAGTGCAGCGCCAAATCGAATTACTTATGTTTTTCGGTAGACGATTTGTCGTGCAAAGCGACGGCGGGAAAATACGTAAGATACAGTCTGGGAATCTTCGGTCTGACTTTCGAGTACATTGGAGCACGAGGGAAGGCCATGAATGAATCGGCTCTCTTACGTATCGCAGGGCAGATCGCGGGAATCGGCGGAATCGTAGTCGTTATCCTGCTACTGCTGTATCGCCAAGTCCTGCTCACGATGAAGCCGCCAGACAATATGCCGGCGGAGGGGTATTTGAAGGCAATAAACAAAATAATTCTGTTTACGTTCATCGTGGCTATCGTCGGATTGGTGATCTACGCTGTTCTATCGATCAATGAAAACTTGCGACTCGCGATGGATAGGGCTGCTGCCGTGCAAGTGGAGCTCGGGTCGGTGAAAACGGAGAATGCAACAATCAAGTCGAGTTTCGAGTCCTTGAAGACCCAGGCGGAGCTGCTCGGGAAGCGTTTTTCCGCTATCGAAGAGGCGAGTGTGAAAGAACGGTCTTCTAGCCTCGAAGTGCGTAAACAGAATGTATCTTTCGACCTCACCGCATGGAAGCCAGTCGATCAAGACCGCCTAGCTAAAGAGCACGTCTACCAAGTGTGGACCCGAAAGCATTTCCAAATCGCAAAAGCGTTCAAGGAAGCTCGCGTCTTCTCCACAACATTCGGTACCTCGTCGCCTTTCGAGCCGGTATTCAGTTGTGAGACTCACCCCTTGACCGACGTCCGCAACTCCGACTTGATCCCACCAGGTAAACCTGCTTTGCGTCGCTGGACGCTTCAGATAGACATCAGTAAGGAGGAGCCATTCAAAGAGTTCGATATCGTCGAGAAGACGATGATCTACAACTCGTTCGCTAACCCTATCCGCGAAAACTGCGGAACGTTAATCACCTTCCCGTCGCGGCAAGCGTCCATTGAGGTAGTTTTCCCCATAGGCAAGACACCGAAGCCAGATTCTCTGGAGTTCACCTTTTACACGCTTGGGTCGGGACAGTCGCCCTCACCATTCAAGGATCCCGACTATCGTTTGGAGGAGGACGGGAAACGATTGTTATGGAACATCCCGGACCCCAGGCTCGCGCATCACTACCAGATAGAGTGGCGGTGGTGACGCCACAGCACGCGGAAGTGGTCCGAGTAGTCATGCCGTAAAGGGGCGCGAAGATGATCAGTCTGGATTCCATCGGTCCGCAGATGTTCAACGTGTTTGAAGTTGTGCAGATCGCACCACATACCTTCGTTGATGAACTCGCTGGGCTCGATTACGTCCGCATCGCGCCCGCTTCCGTGTCGGAAATTCACCGGCATAATTATTCCGACAATTTAATCTATGTGATTCGGGGCTCAGCTGTGGCTATGCTCGACGGAGTGGAGCATGAGGTTTTTGCCGGCATGCGGGTAGTAATCCCGAAAGCTGTCGCACACGGCTTCCGCACCAACGCCGAAGAATTGGAATTCATCTCTATCCAGATACCTCCTATTCTCGACAAGAAGAATAATGTCTTTGACCGGGAAATCCTTGACTGGACCTGGCCAGACTCTCACTTATTTCAGCCGAGTTGTGTGGGGGGCGTTTCCGATGCCGATCAACGTCGCGACTGAATTCCAAGTGGCTCCATTCGCCCGGCACTACGAGGAACTCTCTGACACTTTCATCGATATGCGTGCGGTATGCGACAGTTTGAAGCAACACATCCCAGCAGGCTCCGCACTGTTCGAATTAGGGCTGGGCACTGGCTATTTCGCCTCACAGTTCACGGCGGCCGGTTATACCGTCATGGGTATTCAGCCGGCCGACGAGATGCTACCAAAGCTTAAGCAGTCGCATCCTGAGATTAAGGTCGTCGCGGAAGCGAAGCTAGAGGAGTACGAGTTCACCGAACGTCATGAATCCATCGTATCGCATAGTTCCGTCTTTTTGTTCACCCGCCACGAGATACCGTTCGGAAGTAGCGGTGAAATCCTCTCCGTCCTCGTATTCCAATCGTTCATCACGCGCGAGCAGGCGGTCTACGCAAACTTGTTCAAAACGCTTCGGGCGCTCACTCCATCAGGCAGGCTCTTCATTAACGTCCAGAGGAATCCACTGCCTCGTGCGCGGGTCGGACCGTCGGAGAATCCACTCACTTTTGAAATGACTGACTGCATCTATTCGATGGATCTCGGGTTCGTCGAGAAGCGTTTCACAGTCAGCCACGGCGTCGGTTGCTACACCATAAATGATCGCCGCTTCTGCGCTGTGTACGCGGAGTTTGCGCGTCGAGTCGGGGACGCTGGCGGGAGGTGTAGCATCACTGAGGATGGCCTATGGGTCATCATCGATCGTGAGAGTTGATCGCTCCCATAAGTGATTGGCAGGCGTCGGCTATGGTCTTCGCCCATCGCCTCGCGCGCTCTACAACCAGCGGCGCTCCGACCAGACTCTGTGGGTCGCAGTGACGCATCCTTCCTAAATTGAGGTTCAACGGTGACAACACACAATAACGACGGCCAGAGTGACTTGGGCTTTTTTCTCAAATCGCTGACCAGTGCCGGCGGGTTTGCTCTATTAGCGATTCTCCTCTATGCATGCTCCGTCAGCTCGCCAAATTCGAACGCGCCAGGGACCGTCGGTATCGTGGGGGCGTCCTTGGTCATTACCGGCGCCTCGTTTACTGTGGGCTGTTTAGTCGGGTTCCTGTTCGGGATCCCGCGCAGCGTCAAACGAGGTGTCGCCCCGGCTCCTGTAGAAGGCGCGGGGCGAGCCACGCAGCGCAGTGGGGAAGCGGTAGGCCAGTCGACCCCGCCGGGCGCGCGGGAGGCGGGAGAACGAATAGCCTTCCGCGACAATACGAACCTGGAGGAAATCTCTGATTGGCTGACCAAGATCCTCGTCGGAGTCGGGTTGACGCAGCTCCAGAAGCTCCCGCAGGCGCTGCCGCGGCTCGCCGAGTTTCTCGGCAAAGGCTTCGGCGATTCGCCGCTCAAAGACGTGTTTGTGCTCTCGCTCGCCATCTATTCCGCTCTCGTTGGCTTTTTCTTCTGCTATCTTTTGACCCGGCTTCGCCTCCCTAGGGCGCTGTCCGCAGCCTCGGCGTTCATGCAGCGTCTCAAAGAGACTCAGGAGGCAACCGAGCGGACACGGGAACAGGTCGACGATATCCAACGCGATGTGGAGCGGACACAGCAAGCGATTGACGCCAACACCCCGGCCTTCATCCACAACGCCCTGTACACGGCTGCGCCCGATGGGTTTCAGAACGCCATTCGCCTTGGTACGGAGTACGTCACGAAGGAGCCGCGGCACGCGCGCACTTGGACCTATCTGACCTGCGCTTATGCCCAACAATACCGATGGGAAAAAGAGCATCCGCCGGTCAGCATCGAGGTACATGCCCAAACCAAGAAAAAGGCAATTGATGCCTGCCAAACGGCAATCGAGATGGACCTGACGGAAAAGCCTCTCTTACAAATGCTTTGGGAAGGAAAGGTCGAACAGGAAAGCGACTTGGCAGTTTTCAAGGAAGAGCACGATCCCGATTTCGCCCGACTACTCGGTTCCCCGCCTCCTGGGGCAACGCCCTGAATGCGGTGTTTAGGAAAAAGAAACAAGCGGGCGCGCTGCCTCCGTGGGTACCCCATACAAAATCGTCTTGAATACCGCGTGCCCGCTGGTCAATCATTTCCTTGAGCGGGAGTTTGATAGGCAACTTGACTTGACGTAGTTTAACCTTTTTAATTTGTTCCGCGAACGTCAGAGATTACAGCAACGAACAGTCGGTAGTCACTTTTACGGGCATCACGTAATTGAATTTGGCAATTTGCCGGTGTCACAATGAGGCCCGCGCGGTGCGGAAGCGTCCCTACGGCCCGAAGGCGGGAGGTCAATTCACTTTGCCGCACCATCGAATTTGGGCTCGATGTCAACGCCGCGATTGGCACGTTGTGCTGGTCCTAACACTGCAGGGTACCGGAAATTTATGGACAAGTGTGCGACCGCGGTCAAACGGTCTCGAGCAGCATTGACCTTGCGACCATTGCCGCCGCACCAAAAGTGTGCGCTGCGATGGGTTCGCCGAAATCTACCTCCCGATTTCGCCTCCTTTCATCTTGCCAAGAGGTGTGATCGGTTGGGATATCGCTGGAAGAGTCTGAGTCTCCACGATCTCGTGCAGTGTCAAACCGAGGCTTGAAAGCAGGTCACAACCGGCGTGTGCCTGCAGTCCACCTTCGATCTCCCAAGGTTTATTGATGCGATAGACTCCCGGTTTGATGTATCGTCGCACGGTCACTTGATAAAGGTCTTTACCCATTCCATCCTTGTTCGCGTTGGCATCTTTCTTTTCTTGTTCTTTGGCATAGGCTTCCGCGATCGCCTTCTGCCGGTCGATCTGCGCCGTTTCGACCGACTTGGCCGCGCCGATTGCCGTTTGAATGGTGGTGAGCAGTTCAAGGGCAACTGCAGTCGCATCGTGTTCGCTGGAAACGTCAGTCAATTCCCAGCCGTTACGGAAATTGAGTTTGTAGGCGCCTTTGCAAAGACAACTCTTATCGTGAATGGCATATTGCTCATCAGGATCAGGCAAATAAACGATGCGAATCTTACCCTGGACACTGTCCTTGTCAGTAAGCTTGGCAGGCGTCGTTGACGGGATATCGAGTGCATCCGCAGTGGAAATGTTGCCGGCGTCGAGCGCCGATTGGCGGATGCGGTCGTTTTCGCTTTGACCGGCAACTTGCTTGATTTGTTCTCCCGCGCCAAACTTCCGCTTCAGTGCACTCAATTCGTCACTAGTCACTTCGCGGGATCGGCCAGAACGCAACTCGGTCGTAAAGATCGGGGGCTGTGTGCCTGCGCATTTTGGCTTGGTAATGATGCGTGTCTCTTCCGAGACCAAAATCGCTACTTGCACAATCACGAACGGTCGCGATAGGCAATAGCGAAAGCCCTTAACGTTGTCGTCGCACGGACTGTCGCTGACTTTTTTCACCGACAAGCGGGAAATGCAGCCAGGGCTTACCGCAACAACGGCGAAGATCAACATGAATCGTAACACGGGCGTTCCTCCAAGTCTCGACGTATGTTTGTTTTCGATTGCTTGCTGTAGGTTCTTGCTCGAATTACTGCGGCAAGTCCACAAGTTGGAATTTGTGCTCGGTTTGGCTCGGGATTCCAAGCTCGGTCAGAAAACCAGTACATTCTGCCGCGCAATCTTTCATTTCCGACGGTTTGCGGAGCTTGTAAATTCCCGGCGGGATGTAGCGGATGGTGGAGATCAACACAGGCACTCGATTATCCGTGTCCGCTAATGCTTGGCCCTTGCCAAATCGGCTTAGTTCATTTTTGCTGATTGGCAGAGTATTGAGTGCATGTTCCTTTACGCCGGCTGCCGCTTGGATGGCCGATCCGATCGTTTGCAGAATCTTGACCGGCACATCGGTAGAATCCCAAGTGCCCTGCACCGTCGAGAGCTGCCACCCGTCCGTAAATGAAATGTCATACTTGCTTTTCGCAAGTAGATTGCGGTCACGCACGACCATTTGTTGTTCAAAGTCAGGCATATAAACAATCTGAAAATTGTCGGGGGAAGGCTCGACTGCTCCGCCTTCGGTTGTATCGCCGTCGTTGTTCATGCGTATTGCTACACTTGCCGGGACCGAGGGCTGTTGTTTAAGTTTCTCGATTTGCGCGGCCAGCTGCTCCACGTCCTTGTTAGTCTTTAGGATCGCCGCTTCCAACGTCGGCGAAAGTTGGACTGGTTCGGCCAGATTGGTCGCGAGGACCATGCGCACGGCAGAAGCTTCCGTCCAGCCAGCGTTCGTGTCGGTCTTACGCGCCAATGTTTTACCATCGAGATCGAAAATGGGTCTCAAGCCAGTGGTCGGGTCGGCTTGAATACCGATGTAACCAAGCGTCTGCAAAGGTTTTCCCACAGCAT
>JANLTA010000227.1:0-6784 GCA_031362705.1 Gemmataceae bacterium
AATCCCAGTCGGCCCACCCAAAGCAGGCCGCCGAGGTCTTTCAGTCCCTTGGCATAGGCATTGAGAGCGTCCGGGCCTTTGAAAATAAGCAAGTTGCCGGCGAGATGCGTACACAGGAAGCCGACGAGCATTAGCCCCGTAATCGCCACAAGGAACTTGCTGCCGATTGTCGAAGCCAGGGCTGGAAGGAGCCAGGCGGAGAGCGGCGTTTTCGCGGTGGCGACAGCGCCCTTTTGGGGCGGAAGCGTTCCAACGGACATTGTGACTCGCACAGTAGGGCGATGGGTTAGTTGCTGCTGAGGTTATGGTATCCGTGCGTCAGTTTCGGACCACCCAGTCTGCCTATGGTCGCCACGCTGAAATAAGTCCAAATCGTCCGAACATACTGATCTTGCACGATATTCGACCCACGCTATATTCCCCGCCCGGCGCGTGGGGACTGCGCCGTACGTTCTACGAGGTCACGGACGATGACGAAATTACCTATCCGCTTGCTCGCGGTCGGCCTGGGATCATTGTCTTTGTCCGGGTGTTTGATCATTCCGCCGGATGCGATGAGCGATCATGGTCCGGGACCGTCGCCAACCGCCACGCCGGTGCAGACCAGTTCGACGGTCCGTCGTGTCGCACCGCCGCCGGCCGCCATAGCAATGGCGAATCCGAATACACCGGTGCAGTACATTGCCGTGCCGGCCGACCAACTTGTTTTCGACGCCACGGGCCGCCCGATGGCCAAGGCCGACGCAATTCCGCCTGGCTTTATGCCGGTAATGTTGCCGCCGAATACTTCAGCTCCGACATTGGCGCAAACACAGGCCAATGCACCGCCGCTGGCGTCGAGCGACAACGCGATGGAAGTCGTGGCCATTTCGCACACTGCCGAGCCGCCACTCGCGCCGGCCGAACCAGCCAAGAAACAACCTGCCGCGCCGCGGCCGTTGCCTGAAACAGTCAACAAGACGGCACAACCAACGCAAGTGGCCAACCGATCCGAACCGTTGCCCGCGATCATCAACAACCGCCCGGCCACTAAGCCGATGTCGCCGCCTGTCCGCACAGAGCAGGCCACGCAACCGGGTGGCCAACTCCTGGTGTTGCAGCAACCGACTGGTTACAACCCGATACAAACGAAGAGTACGGTATCGGACGGCTTGCCAAACTTGCTGATCCCGCCGGTCGCTCCCGAAGAACTGAAGCTCGTGTCGTCACCTCGTATGGGTTGCAATGCAGGACCATTGCCGGCAGCACTCAAAGCGTACCAGGATCGCTTGCCCGAAGATGCAGAGCGTCAACTCGCACAGTTGGAGCCGGCCAGCCGCGACGTACTTCGGAAGATGTTGCCCCTCGCAGCGAAATTGGGTGAAACGGGAACTACTTCGGCCGATCCGACCGAGGTCGCGGAACTCGTCGATCAACTGCACAACATGGTCGGCACTCTGCGGGCCAAGGCGGCCTTGCGGATCGAGAAGTTGAATTACTGCCGCACGCCAGCGAAGCCCGTTCGGCCTGGTGCCTATCAGCCGCTCGAAGACGATCATGCGTATCGGCCCGGCGAAACCATCGAACTCTATATGGAACTGCGTAACTTCTCCTGCGAAGCCAAAGAGAAGGAATACCTGACGCACCTGACCACGGCGATTGAGATTCGCGATGACCGCAACGAGGTCATCGCCCGCTTCGACTTTGAGCGCGATCGGCCGGATGTCGGTCAGGCACCGAAACACGATTACTTCCACATTTGCCGGTTCCCGGTACAAGCAATGCCGGCCGGGCAATACACACTGTGTGCGATTGTGACCGACGTGCCCACTGGCAAGTCGGCAACCAAGATGCTGCCGTTGCGCGTTGAAGCCGCACGCCGCGTAGCCCGCGGCACATCTGAATGATCAAGACTGGTTGAAAGGATTTCGCCATGATCGCACGGACGCGATTGCTATTGGGTTTGACGGCGTGGTTTGCCGCTGCCGGTGCGGTTCATGCGCAACAGCCAGCTGCCGCGCGGAAGGTATACACCAATCGACCCTTGTTCTCTGTGCCCATCAAAATTGAAGATGCTGACCGGGCGAAAATTGCATCACTGAAATGTTACGTGAAGCCGCCGGGCGGCACGTGGGCCGTTCACGACTCCGGCACCGCGCAAACCGCGCGGTTCACCTATCAAGCCAACGAAGACGGCGAGTATCTTTTCTCGTTTGCCACCATCGATTCAACGGGTCATGAGTCACCCGGCAATATCGAACGTGAAGCCCCGCGGCTGATTGTGATTGTTGATACCAAACAGCCGGAGTTCATCGTTGCGCCAGTGACGGTGGCATCCGGTTTGTCGTACGTGCAATGCACGATAAAAGACGCCAACCCGGACATGGCATCCATCACTGCCGAAGCGGAATTGGCGGATGGGACATTCCAATCGATGCTGCCTGTTGATACCAACGTACCGGGATTCTTCCGTACCCCAGCGACGGGGATGCCGAGCCGCGTGCGCATCAGCGGCAAAGACAAGGCCGGCAACGCCGTCGTTACGATCTCAGTAGTTGACAGCAGCAAACTAGCGGCACCAGCTATCGCATCTGCCATGCCGCGACACGAGCCGGTGGCCGTGCTGCCCATTCCGGCGAAAACAGAGCCGACGAAAGTCGTGCCGAATGTCCCGAAGCTGGAACCAATCCCGGCACCGGCTTCAAAAAGCACCGGTAGTGGTTTGTTGTTTCCCGACATGTCATCGAAAGTAAATCCCGTCAGCACGGCATTGGAGGCCATGCCGAAGCCCGTACCGGTGATGCCACGTGTCGCCGAAAAGCCGGCCGCCGTCGAAACGCCGCCCGTGGTGCCAACGTCCGCCGAGCAGTTCGCCAATAGCCTTCGCTGCGTCCTGAATTACGCCATCGACGGTATCGACCCCAAATCGGTGCAAAAGGTCGAAGCGTATGCCACGCTGGATGACAGCAAGACCTGGCAAAAACTCGGCGAGGATCCCGACCGCACCAGCCCGATTGAATTGCAACTTCCCACCGACGGCCGCTACGGTATTGTCATCGTCATCAGCGCCGTGAACCGACCAGGACAAGTGCCGGCGGCCGGTGAACAACCGGATTGGATCATTGAGGCTGACACCACAGCCCCGGAAGTTACGCTTGAGTCGGCCTCGCCGGGCGTCGGCGACGATGCCGGCATGTTGATTCTCAAATGGCATGTGAGCGACAAAAACCTGAAGCCGGACGCCGTTGAGTTCTCATGGTCCAATGCTCCGGAAGGTCCGTGGCAATCCATCGCCAAGGGTCTGCGTGCCGAGGGTCTTTACCGGTGGCCCGTACCGCGTGAAGCCGGTAGCAAGGCGTACTTGAAGATTGAAGCGCAAGACAAGGCCGGCAACATTGGCCGCGCTGCCACCGGTCAACCCGTTCCCGTTGAAGTGAACCGGCCCCGCGCCAAGGTGCTGGGCATTAACCCCGCAGCGATGAAGCAGTGACAGTCGGGTTTCGGGGATTGGTAAAGCAACTGCTTCCCATTTTATCGGCTGACAATTGCTCGATTGGATCATATCTCAGTGACAACGGCAAAAGTGAGCGCTTGTGCGCTTCACCCGATATCCGACAACCGAAACTCGATTCCTATGAACCAAGCCACCAACATCACCTGGCACGAAGGGCATGTCACTCGCGAGGCGCGGGAGAAGTTGCTTATGCAAAAAGGGGCCACGTTGTGGTTCACCGGGTTGTCGGGGTCCGGCAAGAGCACGATTGCCTTCACGCTGGAGCACGAGTTGGTGCGGATGGGCCGGTTGGCCTATGTGCTGGATGGCGATAACATCCGCCACGGTATGAACAAAAATCTCGGTTTTTCCGCGGCGGACCGCGAAGAGAATATCCGCCGTATTGGCGAAGTCGCCAAGCTGTTTGCCGATGCTGGATTGGTCGTAATGGCAAGTTTCATCAGCCCGTACCGCAAAGATCGCGATACCGTGCGAGTACTACACGCGGCCGCCAACGTGCCGTTCATTGAAGTCCACTGTGCGACTCCGATTGAAACGTGCGAAGCTCGTGATCCGAAGGGCTTGTACAAGAAAGCCCGCGCGGGGGAGCTTAAGAATTTCACTGGCATCGACGACCCTTATGAATCGCCTGAAAAAGCGGAAATAATTATCGACGCGACGGGTACTTCGCCGCAGCAGGCGACGCAAATGCTCGTGGAACACCTGCAAAAAATGCGGATTGTGCCGGAATAGCCGGCGCACAAAATGCTGTCGTCAGCGGTAGCGGTTGCCCGGCTCCAGCGAGTTCTCCATCTTATCTAGTTTGCCAACTCCAGTGTGAATGTCCCAACCGCTTCATTCCGAAACACATCTGGGGAAAAGACCCGAAATAGGCTCAAGTTAAGGTAGCGCTGCGTTGACATGATTTTTTTGCAAACGTATGCTTGGCCCGGAGACGAGGAATGCCGGGCGCTTTGGGTGACTCGCGCTCGACCGGGTAAAACGGTTTCCTCGTTCGCCCGACCGCCCCTGAGCTTTCCCCATCCATAGGGACCATCATGCCGCTCACTGATCTAGCTTGGCGAACGCGACGGCCGGCTGAAGGCTATTACTCGTCTGAAGTAACTGGCCCGGAGAATCAACCCGTCCGGACTTTCTTGCCCATCGGTTACGAACCGAATTATCCGTACCCTTTACTGGTCTTCCTGCATGGTCACGGCGGTAACGAAGAACGGGTACTGAAACTCGCCCCGCGCATGAGCCGGCGCAACTACGTCGCCATCAGTCTGCGTGGCCCGCACTGCCTTCATCGACCCAACCGCATTCGTCCCGGCTATAGCTGGTCGGCCGACGGCAGCGACGACAACTTGATTGAGGATTATGTTGTCAGCGCCATCGAACAGACGCGGCGGATGTACCACATCCATTCCGAACGCATCTACCTGGCGGGCGTCTGCGAAGGCGCGGCCCTGGCATATCGGCTGGGCCTGACGTTTCCCGAAAAACTCGCCGGCGTGATTTCGTTGAACGGCAACATGCCGATGCCCGGGCAGAACCGCCCGCTATTCCGTTTGCCCGAACTTCGCCAACTTCGGGTAATGATCGGCCACGGCATTGCTAATTCCGTTGTGCCGCTGACTATGGCCCGCCGTGATTATCAAGCGCTGTACGCAGCCGGCTTGGATGTGAAGATGCGAACCTATCCCACCACGCACCGATTGCACCCCGATATGCTCCGCGACGCCAACCGTTGGATCATGCGGCAAGTCGCGGGTGATGGGGAATACTAAGCGACAACAAAGCAAGGCGCAATGCCCACCCGTTGCAACGGGTGGGCTTTTTCATTTACCGCCCCAACTTCCACCGATCAATGTCAACAAACGGCGCGTGTGGATCGATGCGCTCGGCGCTGGGATATGGCTCGACGGCTCGCCGCAGCACAACGTGCACATCCGGCGACCACAACGGCACAAACGGCATCACTTCGCGGAATTCGCGGTGCATGCGGCGACGGATATCGCGTAGAGCCGCAAAGTCACTTCGGTGCGCCCCGCGGTCCAGTAGTGCTTCAAGTCGTGCGACACCCGCGCCAGAACCGGCCAAGCCACCATTGGCGGGAGAGAACAACTCTGTCGGGTCAAACCAGTCATCGCGGAAGTCGTAGTGCCGATAGGCGAGGTCATAACCTTTCTCGGCCAGCGCGCGGCGAAACTCTGCTCCGGCGTAACCCTTGGCGTCGATTGGCACGCTGAGTTCCTGCAACTGCGCTGCGATTTTGTCACACGCTTTCTTAGCGGTCGGGTCATCGCTATCGAACATCAGAATCATGCGGTCCGGCGGTAACTTCGCCTCACGCAGCCCGGCACTCGCCAATGATGTGTCATCCAACGTCGGCGCTTCCGGGTCGCAAGCCCAGGTATCTTTCGGGAATGGCCCGGTCAATGCCTTGTGCAACTGTTGATGTTCTTTAACCCGCCACACTTCGTCGAGGATTACTTCCCGCCGCAAGCCAAAGGCCACACCGCGGCGCAGCGGCCGCCCCGCATCGCCGGCCAAGGCCATCTTGAGTGGGTTGACCGCGAGGTAATAAACCCGCCGGCTTGGCACCGTGACCACTCGGACATCATTGCCCAAGCCCACTTCAAGGCGCAGATTTGGTGGCGTGTTCCCGAACAGCGCTGACGTGCGCTCTTCAATTGCGACATCCACCAACCCCCGGCGCACATCATCCAGCGGTTCCGGCCCTGCCAGAAACCGCACTTCACGCAACATAGGTCGCCCCTGCCGGCTCGCTCGCTGCGGATACATTGGGTTCGACATGAACACGGCATACGATCGTCCGCCTTGCGTCTTCGGACCGACATATGTGAACGGTCCGCTGCCCAGTGGAGTACGGGCAAAAGTTTCATCATCCAACTTGCTCGCAGGCACCACTTTGAATGAGTACAGCGATGCTGGATCCGGGTGCGGCACCCGCAACGGCAGCCGGACCCGGCGCGGCGCATCCGACATGGGTTCGCCAAACGCATCGGCCTGGCCAGTCACTCTGAGCTTTTCCAGCGTGGTCCGCACATCAGTCGCCAGTACTTCCGTACCGTCGGACCATTTGGCTTGCGGGTCGATGACAAACGTCCGGCCGCCCGGCTCCACGGAGACATCCGCTGCCAAAGCCCGGGAAAAACTTGTTCCAGCATCGGCGACAACAGGCCGCATCAATCCTTCAAACAGCAAGTCCAGCGCCCACGTCTCGGCATCCGTCCGCGCCCGGCTCGGGGACAACATCTCCGGCAACGCCCGCACACCGATGACCAA
>JANLTA010000265.1:0-8864 GCA_031362705.1 Gemmataceae bacterium
TTGCGATTGAGTCCTTCGACAACGCGCTGAAGAACCTACCCGAAGGTCGCAAGGCCGAATCACGTCGCTTGCGTTTGGAAAAAGACAAGGCCATGATGATGGCCAAGAAGCTACCCGAAGCCAACGCCGACCTTACTGATCTGGTGACTGAATTGGAAGGCGACAACACCGCCGATGCCAAGCTGGTGAATGACGCGAAAGCCGCGCTCGCCAATTCACAATACTATGTGACGTGGTTGATGCGCCTCCGTGGCTACGGCCAGGATGTGTGGGAACCGGAGATCGAAGCGTCACGGCAAACCTATCGCTGGCTAGCCGAACGAGCCCAAGCCGCTGGCGATTCCGGTGCGGCGAAGAATTGGCAAGAAGATTGCGAGTCCGCCATTCGCCTGGCGCGAATGGACCTCAACGAGTTGCAGGGTCTTCCACTTCCGAGCCAGTGAGACGGTTGTGGTACCTGCCGCGGTCGCGGCGGAAAGAAACCAGGCAAGAAACCAGGCAACCAACCAAACGATAGTACCGCTCGCGGAGCAAGTAACGCTCCACCGCCGGATGGCAGCGGTCATTGATCGACAACGTTTGCAAGCGCATCGAACTCCCAAAGGCGAGCGTCGAGGCGTAAGCCCGGCGTGAACACCACGTCGGACTTACACCGCGACGCTCGCCTCGTTTGTTACTTAGGGCATACCTATGCGTCACTTCGCTTCTTTGTCATTCGCTCTGTTGATCTTCCTGACCCCGGCGCGCGGCCAACAACCGGCAGCACCGATTGTGGTGCCCGGTGGGCTTTTCGTGCCTGTAGGCGGCGTTCCATCATCCATCGCGATTGATGGCGCTATCGATGCACCGCCGCCAAACGCCCCGCCAGGGACCGCGGCGGTAGCCAAGACAGCGAAGGAACCACCAAAAGACCCTGGCGTGCGGTTGAAGAAGCTCCAGGCGCAGCAGTATGATCGCAAACCATCGACCATTCTCAAGTTGTGGGCCGAGCCGCGCGAAAAGGTGTCCGAGAATCCTGATTTCGTTGGGCCATCGGCACCCGCTGAGAATGATCCGATTGATGCGGAGATGGCATCTCTGCGGCGGATGGTCACGCTCGGCGAGTGGGACCGCGTGAAGGCCGTGTTTGGCACCTACACGCCTGACGAAAGTAAAGCCGGTTATAAACAGTTGGTCAAATCGTTGATGACCGAGGCACCGCAACAAGGTGGTATGCCGATTCCCCCACAGTACAAGGAACGCAATCGCTTTTCGATGGACGACTTGATCGGCATCGCCAACGCCACGCCCAAAGCGCTCGACCGGGAGAATCTCGCGGGTCTGGCGATGATCTTCCGCAATGTGATTCAGGGCGGGGTGGTAGCCGAGTCGGCCATTGCCAAATTGCGCGATGATGTTGCCAAGCCGGAAGGCGGCGCGTTCACACCACGGCAAGTCGGGTTGATGTTGTTGGTGTGCGATCTGGAAACGGAAGCCGGCGAATTCCTTCCTGATGTCGAAGGGGCATTGGAATACAAAGACTTGGAAGGTTTGAACCTGTTGGCGCGGCACTACCTGGCGCTATTTGCCAAAGACAAGAAGATTGTTGCCCTCGAACAGGCTTGGAACGCGACGCAGGCCATCCTGGCACTTGAAGGCGACAAAGAGAACAAAGAAGAGGCGCTGCGGCGAGCCGTGGAGATCGCGCCGAAGGTTAAGGAAGAGTTGGGTCAAGCGTGGCTCGCCGGCAGTTTCACGAAGACCCCGGAACGTGGCCAGGAGATCCTGGCGACGCTCGGCGGGCTGGCCGCCTCGGGCATTCAATCGAATCCACGAAACCAGGACGCTCGCCTCAAGTCATTGCAATTGCAGAAGACCGCAGTCGATGCCCTCGTGAAGGCCTCACCGGAACGGGCCGACCAATGGCGCGAAGTGCTTTCCGTACTGGCGAACAACTGGCTCAAAGAGGCTGAGTTTTCCTATCAGTTTGCCCGCTCCATCAGTTCCGGGCCGAGCATGCGCCGTGACCGCTGGGGCAACATGTACTACATGCAGGATTTCGACGGCGAAGGCCCGTACTACAATCGCCAGCAAAACATGCCGACGCCCATCGAAGCGACAGAAGTGCTGGCCAATCGGCCGGACGGAGAATGGCTCGCGCGGGTGGACGAGACGTTCAAACCCAAGATGGCCATGGTGGCCGCCCAGTTGCATCTCAAGGTCAATGAAGACACCAAGGCATTTCCGCATATTGAAGAGTTGGCCAAGTCGCACCCGCAGAAAGCCAAAGATCTGGTCAACGAGTTTCTACGCGTCTGGACGCGCAATCACGATCCGAACACCAATCGTGGCTACACCAACTCATACATGTTCATGTACGGGTTCGACATGCGGTCCAACAGCATTCCGCTGACTCGTTCCAAGCAGGAACGCAATCTGCTTGAACTCGGCGAATTGGTATCGCGGCTGCGCAAACTGCCTGTCGGCGACCCTGATGAAGAGTTGCTGGCCAAGGCTTTCACCACCAGCCATAGCTCCGCCGAAGTATATAAGCTGGAAACCATCGAAAGCGTTTTCGGCTCTTTCGACAAGCTGAAACCGAAGACGCTATCGGGCCTGGCTGAACAAATGCGCGCCAACCTTGCCGGCCTGTGGAAGCTGCCCAAGGAACAGACGGACAAGAAGACCAACCGCAAGCAAAAGGACATTCAGGCTGAAGTCATGCGCGGTTACGGCGTCGCCAAGACCGTGATGGATCGCGCCATGCAGAAGTTCCCGGACGACTGGTCGCTGGTTGGCGTCAAAGCCGGCCTGATGCACGATGAGGCGAACTTCTACCACGAGATTGAAAAGAACAGCGACTATGCCCCCCGCATCGTTGAATCGATGAAGCAGTTCGCCAAGTCGGCGCAGATGTATGCGGGCACGGTGGCAACGCTCAACGAAGACGAAGAAAACACCCGCGCGTATGAAAACTGGTTCTACGCTGCGCTCGGCGCAGTCGATTTGGCGCAGCTTAACGACGAAAAACTACCCGATGGCAAGCAATTCCCGGTCATCAAAGCGGCTCTGAATGGCATCCCCGGCGAGGCCGGTGACCGGCATCGCACCAAGTTCGCCAATCAGCTTTTCAACCGCATGAGTAACGTCGCGCCAGCCTGCAAAGTGCGTTACCTCAAAGCAGGTTTTGAAATCATCGGCGACCATAAGGCCGCCCACGAAGCTAAAAAGGTTTACGATTATTACAAGGATCTGGTGGCCGAGCTGAAGCTGGAATCCGTGCCGGATGGCGTGGCCGAGGTCGGCCACGGCAAGCCGTTCGGTGTCTTCGTGAACCTGCGTCACACCCGAGAAATCGAGCGCGAGTCAGGCGGTTTTGGCCGCTATCTGCAAAACCAAAACTCCATGCGGAATTTTTACTACAACTACGGACGCCCGACGACCGACTATCGCGACAAGTTTCAGACAATTGTTCAGGAAGCGTTCAAGGAGAACTTTGAGGTCCTTTCGGTCACTTTTCAAACCGAGAAGGTCACGTCGAAGGCTGCCCGTGATTATGGCTGGCGGACCACACCGTACGCTTATCTTCTCGTGAAAGCACGCGGCCCTCAGGTGGACAAGTTGCCGCCGTTGCGACTGGATTTGGATTTCCTTGATACATCGGGATACGTAATTCTCCCCATTGAATCGCCGCCGGTGCCGATTGATGCATCTCCTATGATGCCGCCGACACGCCCGGTTCGCAAAGTGAAACTGGCGCAGATTCTTGACGAACGCAAGGCGGCCGAAGGCAAGTTGGTGCTGGAGGTGAAGGCCAGCGGCTTGGGTCTGGTCGGCGACATTGATTCCCTGATTGACACTAAGATCGCTGGCTTCAAGTTGGACAGGACGGAAGACCCCGGCGTATCGGTCGTGAAATATGACGAAGACGCGGACACAACCGCCGTCATATCCGAACGTAACTTTTTGGTCCACTACACCGCCGATGCGGTTGGCGACGCCGCCCCGAAGAACTTCCGCTTTCCGAAAACGCTGGTCACGACAGATGAGTTGGTCTATCAGCGCTACAACGACGCTGACCTGGTGCCGGCGAAAGAAGAGGTTGTGCTTGGCGAGTCCTACGCGGCACCGAAGTCGATGTGGCGGTGGTTGGCCATCCCCGCCGGGTGCTTGTTACTGGGCCTCGTTGGCATTGTTGCGTGGCTTTCACTACGCGCCAAACCGGCTGTTGTCGATAACCGCCTGACCATTCCATCTAACCTCACGCCATTCGCACTGCTCGACTTGCTTGGCAAGGTCGAACGCCACAATGGCTTCGCCGCCGACCGCAAAGCACAACTCCGGCAGGCTATCCAGGGCGTGGAACGGCATTACTTCGCCGTTGACGTGGCGGGAAATGGCCCCGACCTGCGGCGCATCGCGGAGGAATGGGTGCTTCGGCAATGATGATTGACACTTCGGTTGAGTAGATTGGTTTCCATAGACAGAATGAATGTCATACTGGCAATCTCTGATCCTCGGCATCGTCGAAGGGCTGACGGAATATCTTCCGGTGAGTTCGACGGGGCATCTCATCCTCGCGCAGAAACTCCTCGGCATCCCCGACGGCGAAGGCGTTAAGGCCTTCGAAATTGTCATGCAAGCCGGTGCGATCCTGGCAGTCGTCGGCGTCTATGCTCGGCGGATCGGCGACATGGGTCGCGGATTGATGGGTCAATCGCCAACAGGCGTCAAGTTGGCAATGCGTTTGCTTTTGGCGTTTGCGATCACGAGTGTCATTGGCCTCTCGTTCAACAAGGTGATCAAAGAACATTTCTTCAATCTCCGTGTCGTGGCTGGGGCGTGGATTATGGGCGGTTTGGCGATTGTCGCTATCGAGGCCTGGCGGCGTCGCCAACCGTCGGGGCGTGCGATCACGGAGATGTCGTTGCGCGGAGCGGCCATCATCGGCCTCATGCAGGCGATTGCGCTATGCCCCGGGGTCAGCCGCAGCCTTGTTACGTTGGCCGGTGGGCTGCTTGTCGGGTTGAGCTTCTCCGCCGCGCTGGAGTTCAGTTTTTTGTTGGGTGGTATCACACTGTTAGCGGCATCGGGCTACGAGAGCGTTAAACACTGGAAGGAGATGGCTGCCGAGATTGACGCCTTTCCCGCATTGATCGCATTTGCCGCTGCGACCGTGTCAGCATGGCTATGTGTCCGCTGGATGTTAAGCTCGCTGGAGCGATTCGGGCTACTGCCGTTCGCCGCTTACCGTGTCGCCTTAGGTGTGGCCGTCATTCTCCTTATTGCTTACGGAATCATAACGGCATAATCGTCGCGTTCCACGAGTGGTCCCGGCACTACCCGGATCGCCCCTTCAACAATCTTTACGAAACCCACTAAATCTATTTGCGTTCATCCGGCCAACCGTCTACAATCGTCAATGTTCCCGCCCGAGGGCGTTGAAGGAGCTTCGCCAATGTTTCCCGCGCTTGCCGCCTCGGCGGCCCAAGTTCTCCGCGACAGTCCGCTCCCATTGCTCCGAGCCATCGACGTGGCCGAAAGCGACGAAGAAGTGATTTTGCGCGGCCACGTAACCAGCTACTTCCAGAAGCAACTGGCCCAGGAATCGATTTTGCCGATTCTCGGTTTACGCCGACTGCGTAATCTCGTGACTGTCACTCGAACTTGATTCGTTATTATTGAGCAAATCGACCACCCGGGGAATGGAGGCCCGCGGGACATGCGGTTCTTCGTTCTCTTGCTCATTGGCCTCGTACTATTTGGTTTTCTCGCGCATCCCCTTTTGCTGAATCAAGTTCCAATTGAATATGACCTTGGCCGATATCATCTGCCGCTGCGCGATTTCTATCAACGCTGCCTAATCAACGGCGATGACCCGGCTTGGTGCCCACACCTTTTCTGCGGCTACGATCTCCACGGCGAAGGCCAGGCCGGTATGGATCATCCCTGGCACCGCCTCTTGCATTCCCTGCTGCCACTGACAATTGCATTCAATATCGAGATATTTGCGAATTATCCATTTCTTTGTCTTGGTATGTACTTGTTTCTACGGCGTCATCGCTTGCCACGCGATGCCGCGTTGGCTGGAGCGCTAACTACAACTTTTGGCGGCTTCACGCTACCGCACTACTCACACACCAATGCCATCGCGATTGTGGCCCATATGCCGTGGCTCTTATGGGCGATGGATGTGCTTTGGAAGGAACAAAGGGCGACCGCCGGGCTGGCAATTGCCTTGCTGACCGGTTCGCAGATTCTGCTGGGCTATCCGCAATACGTGTACTTTTCCTGCGTAGCCGAGGTGATCTACGTATTGTCATTAATTGTCTATGACGAGCGTCGGGGTGTAAGTCCGACATGCAAGTCCGAAACCACGTCAGGCTTACGCTCCGACGCTCGCCTTTTGGCAACTTGGCTGGCATTCAAGATTCTTGGCATCGCCATTGGCGGCGCACAATTACTGCCGTCGCTGCATGCACTTCAGCTTTCGCCACGCATCGGCTACGACGCTAGTTTTCGCGGGATGCTGTCGCTGCCTTGGGAAATGCTCTTGCAACTTGTCGCACCGACACAATTCAATGTGGGCATGCAACTCCATGAATACACGGTGTATTGTGGTGCGCTGGCAACACTGGGCACGGTTTGGTTCATCATCTACGGATCATGGTCCGGCGGCAAAAACGTGCTCAACCGCTTTGCCTTTTGGCTCATTGTCATTACCGTGCCGCTGGCGCTGGGTCGGCACACGCCGTTATTTCAGTTTTACCTGAAGCTGCCAATCGTTGGCGTGTTTCGATGCCCGTGCCGGTATCTCGTGTTGAGCCATTTCGCGGCAGCCATCGTCGTCGCGCGGCTGGTTCAACAACTTGGTGAACCATTACAACCTCCGAGACCCTGGCGGCAAATCGCTTGGTTGTTGTGCATACCTGTTTTGTCGTGGACCGCGACCTTCATCAATTGGAGTCAAGTGTTCTCTGAGGAATGCCAAAAGTTCCTCTCGCCGGGGTATCCCGGCGCCTTCGGCGCAATGAGCTTGACCGTGGCCACACTTTTGTTGATCGCCGCTGGCCGTCGTACGTCATGGGCCTTGGCGTTGCTTCTCGTCGTCGGTTTTGCCGACTTGGGCTATTGGGGCTTGCGAACGATCTTTGGAACACACGACACGCCGGTCCACACGTTTGTCGATCTCAAGACTTACAAGAAATCGCAAGTGATTCCCGCCACCAAGCCGCACGGCCGCTTGCAAATAGACGAAATCCACGGCAACGGCGCGATGATGCTTGGCTGGTCGCTGACCAGCGGCTATGTCGGCCTGTCGCCGCCGCGCTCGCTGGACTATCGAACTGATGCCGGGCTACGGGCGGCTGGAACAACGTGGCGATACGTTGAGGAACAATGGCAGTCGGTCGATGGATTGCTACGGATACGATGGCAAGACGCGACTAGAGATACGTCCAACACTCTTGACCTGACTATAGATCGTCCTGGCCACATCGAAATTGATACCGTCACGCACGAACCGCGGATGCTCGTCGTGGCCGAGAGTTATCATCCCGATTGGCATGTGACTGTGGATGGCAATCCCGCAGAGATCATCCGCGCTGATAGTGACTTTCAAGGGTGTATCGTGCCGTCTGGAAAACAACGCGTCGTTTTTCATTTCGATCCCGTTTCCCGGACCTACGGCCGCTGGCTATCCTGGGCAGGGCTTGGCGTTACGCTTGTGGGGGCGCTCTGGCTCGCTCGACGCCGAGAATCTACGATGATTCTAATGGCAACACGAGGTGGAATGTGAGCGTGAATGTCGCGGTTGTCGGTGCCACGGGAGCCGTCGGCGACCTCATGCGCCGGGTGTTGGAAGAACGCAACTTTCCAATCGCGTCGATTCGCTTTCTCGCTTCGCCCAACAGCTTGGGAAAAACTGTCGTATTTCGTGGCCAAGCGTACAAGATCGCGGCATTAAATGCCGACGCATTTGCCGGCATGGACATCGTCCTTTCCAGTACGCCGTCGGGCGTGAGCTGCGAGTTCAGCCCAATCGCGGCGGCCGCTGGGGCCATCGTTGTTGATAATTCTTCAGCTTGGCGCATGGACGCCGAGGTGCCGCTGGTGGTACCGGAAGTCAACGCCCACAAGCTGAAGCACATACCCAAGCGAATCGTCGCCAATCCCAATTGCGTGGCCATACCGTTGACGGTGGCCCTTGCGCCGTTACACCAGCGGGCCGGGCTGACGCGCGTCGTGGTTTCGACTTATCAGTCATCCACCGGCAAAGGCGCAAAAGGACTGGCGGACTTCGATGCCCAAACCGCGGCCATGGGTCGGGGCGAGCCTGTGCCCGCTCCCGTCGCCCACCGTGCGCGACTCGCCGGTAACGTGTTGCCGCATGATTGGACCATCGGCCCGGATGGCTTCAGTGAAGAAGAAACCAAAGTGGTACTCGAAACGAAGAAAATACTTGGGGCGGACATCCCAGTGGTGGCGACTTGTGTCCGCGTGCCCGTACGGGTGAGCCATAGTCTGGCCATCACCGCACAATTTAACAGCGCGATTTCTGCCGATGATGCTCGGGCCATTCTCAAAACAGCACCTGGTATCGTGTTATGTGATACAGCTCCATTGCCGCTGGAAGTGGAAGGCCGCGATGAAGTGTTCGTCGGCCGCATTCGCCGCGATCCAACGGTGCCACATGGATTAGTGTTGTGGGTGGTCGCAGACAACCTCCGCAAAGGGGCAGCGACGAATGCCGTGCAGATTGCCGAGAAGCTCCTTGAGTTACGACACTGACCATGCGCAACATCGTCCTGGTCATGTCCTATGATGGTTCTGACTTTCAAGGCTGGCAAACGCAGCCGGGCCATCGCACGGTTCAGGAAACGCTA
>JANLTA010000362.1:0-2838 GCA_031362705.1 Gemmataceae bacterium
GGATGGTGCGCCGCGGCCGGAGCGGCTTGGTTTGAAGGACATCCTCAGTCACTTCAATGAGTTTCGTTTTGCGACGGTGAAGCGCCGGTTTGAGTTTGAGTTGGAGCAGTTGCGGAAGCGGATTCACATTCTGGAAGGCTTCCGCATTATCTTCAACGCGCTCGATGAGGCGATTCGCATTATCCGCCACAGTGAAGGCAAAGCCGACGCGGCTGTGAAGCTGATCGCACGATTCAAACTCGACGAGTTACAGGCCAACGCCATCCTGGAAGCTCAGCTCTATCGCATCGCCACGATGGAGATCAAGAAGATCCTTGACGAGTTAAAAGAAAAGAAAACGGAGGCCGAGAGAATTGAAGCGATTATCAAGTCCAAGGCAAAACTCTGGAGCGTGGTCAAGAGTGAGATGAACGAGATCGCTGAGAAGTTTGGCGATCGCCGCCGCAGCCGATTGGCCGGCGAAGACGATGTACTCGAGTTTGATGCGGAAGCTTACATCGTTCGTGAAAACACAAACGTAGTGCTGACACGTGATGGCTGGATTAAGCGAGTCGGCCGGCTGGCGTCGGTGGAAACGACCCGTGTCCGCGAAGGCGATACCGTGTTGGCAGTGGCACCGGCCAGCACCACCGACGTCGTTGCCTTCTTTGCTGACGACGGCACTTGCTACTCCATGCGAGTCAACGAGATACCGGCCAGTTCCGGCTACGGCGAGCCAATCACCAAGTTCTTCAAGCTGGACGACAAAGTCAAAGTTATTGCCGCGGCCACGAGCGACACGCGGTTCATCCCCGAGAAAATCAAAGGGCAGAAAGACGATCCGCCGGGGCCGTATGTCCTCGCGGCTACGGCGGATGGGCAGGTCATGCGCCTGCCGTTCGCACCGTTTCGGATTGAATCGACGAAATCCGGCCGGCGTTACGCTCGGGTCGGCGACAAGGACAAGGTCGTGTTGGCTGCCATCGTGGGCGAAGAGACGAGCATGTTTCTCGCATCGCAGTCTGGTCACGTTATCCACTTCGATATCAGCGAAGTTAACGTGTTATCCAACGCCGGCAAGGGCGTGATGGGCATCAAACTTGACGATGACGACCGCTGCCTCGGCGGCGCACTCATCGGCAACCGCCATGATGCGTGTATCGTTGAAACAGCAGGTGGCCGCACACATGAGTTGCGCCGCGGCGCCTACACCGTGACGCATCGCGGCGGCAAAGGCTTCGAAGTAGTGAAGCGATCTAGCCTGGTTCGAGTGTTGCCAGCGCCGGTGGACCTTGTGAATTGGGAGGAATTCGAGGATAAAGAAGGAAAGCCCAAGTCGGGCCGGAACGGCAAAGGGCTGTTGGATTAGGAGCCAACGATGACCACAGCGACAGCGCGAGCAACTATCGACGACCTGATGCGCACCGAAGGCAAAGCAGAGCTGATTGGCGGCCGCATCGTGGAGTTTCCAATGAATGGATTTCTTCCAGGCGAAGTAGCCATCAACATTGTAATTAATTTGAAAGCATACGCCCGCCAAGTAAAGCGCGGCATTGCCAGCGGTGACGGGGTGGGTTACGTGGTGCCTGGATTGTCATCTGGTCGGGAGTCGTTTGGTCCCGATGCGGCTTATTATGATGGGCCACCGCTGGTGAACCCTATGAAGTTCATTCCCGGTCCGCCGACATTAGCCATCGAAGTCCGCAGCGAAAACGATTACGGCGCAAGCGCTGATTCCGAGTACGACGATAAGCGCGCGGACTACTTTGAGGCCGGCACTCGCGTGGTGTGGGATGTCGATCCCGTCAACGAGACCGTGACCAGCTACAAATCCGTCAATGATCCCGGTACGACTTTTCATCGTGGCGAAATCGCCGACGCTGAACCAGCGGTGCCGGGTTGGCGAATGGCTGTGGATGACGTGTTTGCACGGTAGGAGATTTGAGCCTTGATCGACATGACTGAGTATCAGCCCGATGACCACAACAACTCGGACGATAGCGTCGAAGAGTATGAGCGATACGTCCGAAACAAAATCGAGATCGGAATTAGACAGGCCGATAACGGCGAAACCGTGACTTTCGAAGAAGCCAAACGCATTTTGTCGCGATGGCTCGATCAGACAAGTTCAACGTGAATTATCATCACGTTTCATATCAAGAACAACAAGGATTCATGTCCACCGCCACTGCCACAAAATACACCGCCAAGGATATCACGGTCCTCGAAGGACTGGAGCCGGTTCGTAAGCGGCCGTCGATGTATATTGGCTCGACGGATGCCAAGGGTTTGCATCACCTCGTTTGGGAAATCGTTGACAATGCCGTCGATGAATATCTGAATGGCCATGCCGACTCGGTCGTGGTGGTCCTGCACAAGTCCGGCGATGCGATCACGGTGCAGGATAATGGCCGGGGTATCCCGGTGGATATGCACCCGAAACACAAGCGGCCGGCACTAGAGTTGATTCTCACTACGCTCCACTCGGGTGCCAAGTTCGGCGAAGGTGACAACTATATTCACGCCGGAGGCTTGCACGGCGTCGGTTCGTCGGTGGTCAACGCACTGTCGCGCAAGCTGACGGCCACGATACGCCGGGATGGTTACGAGTGGGAACAAACCTACAAGCGCGGCATCCCGACCGGTCCGCTGAAGAAACTCGGCTCGTTTCGCGGTCACGGCACGATCATGATGTTCGAGCCGGACGAGACCATTTTCAAGACCACGCAATTCGACGCCGACCTGATTAAGTCGCACCTCGAAGACATGTCGTACGTGCATTCGAGCTTGAAGATCACGTTCAAAAACGAGAAGTCCGGCGAAACAGTCGAACTCAGTCATCCGGGTGGTATCCCCGAG
>JANLTA010000381.1:0-10055 GCA_031362705.1 Gemmataceae bacterium
TCATAGCGCAAGCCCACTCAAATTGCCAGGATTACCCATAAGTGCGCGCTGGCCCTGGGAGGAATCTACAGTTCCAACACCCTCCTGACTCTGTTGAACAGCACGGTGTTCGGCAATCTCGCTTCAACGAACTTCAACAACATCTTCGTTGGTATGTGACGGTGTTACGGCCCGAATGAGGGGCAGACTCAGCTAAATGGCCCCTCTTGAATGGTGCCCGGAACTGTGTTGATCACGTTCCGGGCACCCTCTTTTTCTGGCCTGCGACGGCCGGCGCATATCGCGCTCAATGGACTTCATTTCCGAAGGCCAACGTTGATTCATCGTCACGGGAAGGGCGGCCTTGCACGCACCCTACCGTGTTCCACTTGCATGAATTGCCTAGAATCCATTCTTGAATCGAGACGATTGCCGCCGAATTGCACTTAACAAGTATGGACAATGAGATGACGCAGGAGCCTGACGAATCAGCTGCCCTGTTGCAAAAAGCAGCCGGTGGCGATCAGCAGGCAATTGATGAGCTTTTGGCGCTCCATCGTGATCGGTTGAAGCGCATGGTGCATTTGCGTTTGAGCCGCCGGCTGCAGGGGCGGGTCGATGATTCCGACGTGCTGCAGGAGACGTTTCTTAACATCTCCAGTCGTCTCCAGGAATATACCGCCGATCCAAAACTGCCTTTCTATCTGTGGCTGCGGCACATGACCGGGTTGAAGCTGGCTGAAATCCACCGCCGGCACCTGGGGACACAGCTCCGCGATGCTGATCGCGAAGTGACGCTGCACCGGGGCGGTCTACCCGAAGCCGATTCCATGTCGCTGGCGGCTCACCTTCTCGGACAATTGACAACGCCATCACAAGCCGCCGTCCGGGCTGAGACACGCATGATCGTTCAAGACGCTTTGAATAGCATGGACCCCACGGATCGCGAAGTGTTGGCCCTGAAACACTTCGAGCAACTGTCAACCAGTGAAATCGCTGAGGTGCTAGGAATGTCCAAAGCCGGCGCGGGAAGCCGCTACTTGCGCGCCATCAAACGACTCCGAGAAACCCTGTCGCAGGTACCCGGCTTCATGGAGTAACGATGTCCGATTCCGAAGCCAGGTCGGCACTCGTCCTGGAGCTCGCCGAGGAATTTCTGGAACGCTACCGCAAGGGTGAGCGGCCGCCGCTGCGCGAGTACATCGACCGGCATCCGGAGTTGGCAACGGAGATCAAAGAAGTCTTCCCGGCAATGGCGATGATGGAGAACATCGCCGTCACGGATGATTCGATCGAAGATCCGCTGGCCAAAGTCGCCCGGGCATCGCAAGCCGCCCTCAAGCAACTCGGCGACTATCGCATCATCCGCGAGATCGGTCGCGGCGGCATGGGCGTCGTCTACGAAGCCGAGCAAGTATCGCTTGGCCGGCATGTCGCGCTGAAGCTACTGCCCAACCAGGCTCTGCAGGACATCAAGCATAAGCGCCGCTTTGAGCGCGAGGCGCGGGCGGCGGCCAAATTACACCACACCAATATCGTGCCGGTCTTCGGCGTCGGTGATCACGAAGGTGTGCCGTATTACGTCATGCAGTTTATCCAGGGCTTGGGCCTGGACGTCGTGCTTAACGAATTGAATCGCCTGCAGCCAGGTGCCGCGCCGACGCACCACGGCCTTCCGACGGCGGGCGAAATCCGTGTCTCGCGCCGCGATGTCTCGGCAGCCGACATGGCACATTCATTGATGACCGGCGCATTTCAGCAGTCAGACGACCACGACGACGCAGTCGCCGGGAATCCGTTGGCTCGAAATGACGTCACCGCAGATCAATTCGCGATCGCCGGTATTCCGGAAATGAATCCTTCCCAGTCGAAATCCGGTTCGGGCCGACTCTCGGATTCATTCACCGTCTCATCGTCATCTGTCACGCTACCGGGGTCCAGCGACACCGGCAGCAAAGCGACTCGCCGGAAACAAACCTACTGGCAAAGCGTGGCCAACATTGGCCGGCAGGTGGCCGAAGCGCTGGAGTATGCCCACAAGCAGGGCATTCAGCATCGCGACGTGAAACCTTCCAACTTGCTTCTGGATATGCGCGGCACAGTGTGGGTGACCGACTTTGGTTTAGCCAAGGTTACGGGCCCAAGCGGCGACGACATTACCCATACCGGCGACCTGCTCGGCACGCTGCGCTACATGCCACCCGAGGCCTTCGACGGCAAGAGTGATGTCCGCGGCGATGTGTATTCGCTGGGTCTGACGCTGTACGAATTGCTGGCGATGCGGCCGGCTTTCGATGAAAAGGATCGCAACAAGCTCATTAAGCAGGTGACCACCGGAGAGCCGACGCCGCTCGAAAAAGTGAAGCGGGATATTCCGCGCGATCTGATCACGATCGTTCAGAAGTCGATCGCGCGCGAGCCGGCACGCCGTTATGCGACGGCCCAAGAATTAGCCACCGACCTGCAGCGTTTTCTGGACGACGAGCCGATCCAGGCGCGGCGGCAAACTCAGTTGGTACGCTGTGTCCGCTGGGCACGCCATCATCCCGGCATCGCGATTATGGGCAGCGTGCTGACCGCCGTGCTGGTGATGGCCACCATCGGCTCCTTGTTGGCCGCGGGGCATTTCAATCAGTTGCGGCACGCGGCGAAACAGCAGGAAGTGGATGCCAAGTTGGCCCGGGACAATGCGTTGCAAACGCGCAACAAGGCTGCCCAACAAGCGGCTGCATTACTGTTCGATAAGGGAATCGAAGATGCCCGCAACGGCGAGCCAGCCCGCGCGCTGCACATTTTCGTTCAGGCGCTGCGGAGGCTTCCGGCTGACGATTCGCAAGCGGCCGCGTTCGAACGCGTGATCCGGATGAATGTGTCCGCATGGGCCGAAACTGTGCCGGCCCTGGAGCACATTTTGCCGAATGAGCCAAACAACCGATTGTATGGTGTCCTGGAACAGATGGCCTTTAGCCCCGATGGGACGTTGATCGCCTTGTCGCTCGGCGACAATGAATTACAGTGCTTTCAAACCGACACAGGTCGGCCGACCGGCCCGCCCGCACGACTGCCCGGGTGGGTGGGTCGGTCGGTTTTCGCCGCCGATGGGCGCAGCGTCTGGGTCGAATCAACCAACCGCCCGGTGCCGAACGCTGATGCGTGGGCCATCCACCGGATCGACCCGGGAACCGGTCGTCCGATCCAGGAGCCGATAACGACCAAAGGACCGTTGTTATCGCTCGATGTCACACCGGACGGTAAGCATCTCGTCGGCGCCATCAACGGCATTCATCCCAAAGACACTGGACCTGTCGCCAATTCCCTTGCTGCGCGCATCTGGCGAACCGCTTCGATCATGGTGTGGGATACGGCAAGTGGGAGCATCATCCGAAAGGAAGATGTCAACGGTGACTACGTCTTCTCCTACGTCGGACTCTCGGCGAACGGGAAGTCTGTGACCGCCTGGGTTCCGCACGAGTCCAGCAGATTGGAAGGACTCAGTTTCTCCGTCGCCGGGAATGAGGCCCCCAAGAGCCTGGGGCTGTTTCCGTGGAAATTCAACCCCGTCGGGAGCTGGCAGCGGCAACTGAACTTCCAGCATGAAATGCAAACGGCCAAGTTGATTCAGGATGGCCAAATCCATCGTTGGTCGGCCCCCCTCCCAGCCCTCCCTCAACGGGTTGGGGAGGGATCGGGTGGCGTGCTTGGTCAGGGTATCCCGGCCCCATTCGTTCAAATGAGCCATGGACCGACGCCGGATGGTCGATCGAACATCTCCGTGAAGGATGGTCGCGTGTTCGACACCGGCGCGTGGCTGCCGCGGCCGACCGGAGTGTTGTTCGCTCATCCGGGTTTGCTTGATAATTGGGGAATTGTATTTGGTTCGATGCTCCATAGCCCCGACAGTCGTTTCCTCGCGACCAGCGTCGGCCATGCGGGCTTTGACCGGCGCTGCTGGCGTCTCCCCCGCGCTCACAGCCGGCCCGCGCTCCCTCAAGCTGAAATTGCCAGGCTGCCAATCCAAGAAGAGTGGTGGGGCTCTGAGGTCGTATTTGATCGTCAAGTGAAACATGCGGTCCTTTACTCCATCTTCGATACCCGTTTGGTGGACTTGACCACGGGGGCACCCCGCACGCCGGCGATGCGACACTCTGAAGCAGTTCGCGGTGTGGATTTGGACTCGACCGGAAGATATTTCGCGACGTGCAGCAACGACGGCACCGCGCGGGTTTGGGATTCGGCTACCGGCCGGCCCGCTGGCCCGCCGCTGCAACACAAAAACAATATCGCCGCCGTGGCCTTCAACCCGGACGGCGACACACTCGCCGTCGGCGACTACGGGCCGGCTGGACTCATTAAGCTTTGGGATTGGCGGACAGGAAAAGAAGTTCGACCCGCCTTCGTCCATGATGACATCGTGATCTCCATGTCCTATAGCCCGGACGGCCGATACTTGGCTGCGATCAAGACCAGGGACTGGTCGTCGAATCCCGAACTCGTGGTCTGGGAGATCGCCTCCGGGGAGTCGGTCATCAAATCGCCTCACCTCAATGGAGCCCATCAACGTGGTTGCAAGGCCGACTTCCGTCCGGATGGTCGAGCGCTGGTCGCCCGCAATGCCAATGGAATTTTGACTCTTTGGGAAGTCCCCAGCGGGCGCATTCTGGGTCAGCGGCCGCTCGACGGGTCCGGCATGACTCGCTTCTCACCGGACGGCCACGTGGCCGCGGCCGCCGACCGCCGTGGCGTTCGGTTGCTCGACGCCGAAACACTGGAACCGCTCCCCAACGGCAACCTTCCGCACCCGGACCCGGTTCACGATGTTGCCTTCAGCCCCGATGGTTCACTTCTTCTAACCGCGCGCCGCGAAGGCTCGGCTCAACTATGGGATGTGGTCTCTCGTAAACCGGTCGGTCCGCCGGCTGTGCTCATCGGTCCGATTCTAGCCGTCGCATTTGCTCCCGACGGTAAGACATGTGTGTGCGTGTCGAACGACGGCACAGTCCGGCGATGGCCGGTGCCCGCGCCGTTTGCAGAGTCGAGCCTCGACCGACTGGCCGACCGGGTCGCGTTGATGACCGGTCAGCGGATGGACGAAAACCAGGGGCTTGACTTTGTGCCCGGCGAAGAATGGCGAGCGCTGCGCACCAAATTGGTTGGGGACGGCAGCACGGCGCTAGTTGCGCCGCGGCCGGATGCCGATTGGCACGATGCTCGCGCCGCAGACGCCGAGCAAGACGGCGATTCATTTGGCGCCGAGTGGCATCTGGATCGGCTGGCACGATTGCGGCCGAACGACTGGATGATCCCCGCTCGCCGCGGCCGAGTATTGGCTGCCACTGGTCGCCGTGACGATGCCGACGCTGCCTACACGGTGGCGCGAAGCCTGGTGCCGTCGCCATCCCGACAGCAGTCGGGACTCGCGAATTGGCTTCGGGTTGCCGCCACATTGGATGAAACGGCCGACCGGAAAGAAGCCGCACTTTGGAATCTGGATCGGGCCATCGCGCTGACGCCCGATGATTGGACGCTCTATGCGTTGCGAGCGTCTCTCGAGTACAAAACCGGGCAAAACGATCGAGCCACGAGGGACATCGAGGAATTGATGCGCCTCGGTGCCAACGATGTGGGAACGATCGAACAAGTCGCCGCAGCGGCTGGTGAGGCGGGAGACTGGAAGCGTGCCGCTGTACTCTTCAATCGTGTCGCCAACCAACCGTTTCTGACGCCGGAGCACCGATATCATCTGGCCATCGTCAGCCTGAAAGCCGGCGATGCCTCCGCTTTTCGCGCTGTGTGTATGGAAGTCGGCCAGCGGACTCCGCCTATTGGGCCAAAGCTCTCACGCCACGAGGCACGACGCGCGGCCATGGTGTTCGCCCTTCAAGCGAACGCCACCGACGATTGGAGCAAGCCAATCGCCTGGATCGACCATGCCCTCGTCGGCCTGTCCGCCGAAAACTGGAAGACTCCGGAATTGATCGGGTTGGTCCGGCAAATCCGGCACTTGTACCTGAATACCCGCGGCGCGCTGCTCTACCGAGCGGGCCGTTGCGAAGAGGCGGTCAAGACGCTCCGCGAAGCAATGACCTACCACAGCGATGGCGGCGGTTTTCACGACTGGGCGTTCCTGGCCCTCACTGAGCAAAAGCTGGGCCACGCCGACGCCGCCAAAGAAGCCGCCGCCAAAGCACGAGCCGCGCAGCCGAAAACAAAGATCATCACAGTCTGGGACAAAGCCGAGGTCGAGTTGCTAGCCGCGGAGTTGGATGCAGCGCTGGTACCGCCAAGTCAGTGATCTACGGGCTGACATGACGGGGCCTTATACCGACTTGCCTTGATGAATGAGGATATAAATGTGAAGCTGGATAACTTGTGCCTGCGGACAAATGGGGTTATTGTGTGGAACACGAACGATCGTGTTCCACAATAGGCGATCAACATCCCAATTCATCAAGGCAAGTCGGTATTACCGGTCAAGCATCCGGATCTTCGCCATCGTCAGGTACAAATGACGGGGGTCGTCTATTAAGGGCTCAAAACCATACTTCAAATAGAATTGCCGAGCACCATCGTCGATGGCCACGGCTTCAACTGCGTGTAGCCCAAGCGAATCCGCGATACTCTGACAGCGCCGTAGCGCATCAATCAGCAAGAATTCGCCGAGCCGTTGCCCGCGACACTTCGAGGCGACTGCCAACCTTCCTAAGTGAGCGACCGGCACCGGATGCCTGGGAAGTTTGCGTCGATTCTCATCCGGCAGTACATCAAGTGAAACCGCGCCGGCCGATAAGCTGTAGTAGCCCAGTGCCTCGACTTCGGGCGGCGAGACCGCTACAAACACTCTGGCAAAATTGCGCTTCTCGTATTGCGATGACAACTTGATCAGAAAATCATCAAGCAGCGGCACTCCACAGTTGAAACCAATCCGCACATGCTGGGCAGACAGCGCCTCGACTTGCCAGCTAGCCACGTGAGGGAAACCGGCGAGCCGCGGCGAGCAGCGCGTCATTCGGCACGTCGGCATCCAACAACGCCACAAAGCGCTCGGCATCAGACACGGACAGACACCGAACCGACGACTCGTCGAGAACCGCGTTTGCCTTTTCGATAACTGCATCGGCCGCAAATTGATCGACGCTCTGGCCGGTGAACGTGGCCGCCCGTTCGATCAATTCTCGCGCAGGCGGCATCACAGACAATTGCAGATTCACGGGTGCAACCAAAGCATCAGACATCATGAACCTCCATCGTTATCATCATACCGTGCGAATCGGTACATAGCTAGACCGCCGGGTTTATCCCCGCGGGAGTCTTAGCAATCACCCCACATACTCCGCCGGCAACCCATTCACAATCTTCACCGACTCAACACTCACGCGCACCACCTGTCCAACCAGCCGCACGATGTACTCCGGATCATCGGCCCGGTTCGGGTCGCTGCTGATGCCGCTGCGTTTGTCTTCGCTGACCTGGTATTGATCGATCACCCAATCCAGAGCGCTGCGGTTGCCCAGCCGATACTCAAACACCGCCGGTGGAATCCCGGTCAACGTCAGCGACTCATTGACCTTCAGCGCTGTCTTAACGCTATGCCGCGTCCAGTGTTTCTAGTGTTGTCAGCCACTCGCCGAAGTGCGGACACCGCACTCGAAGTGTCGGTATCCCAATGCTCTCGGCCAATAGTGGACCAGCTACATTCTCGTCGTAGCCGGTGACTTTCTGCATGATGCGGTATTTCGGGTGCGATTGGCGGCCAAGATTGATTTCTTCGGGAGATTTAAAGGCACTGCATTCTTGGCACAATGCTGCCATTTCTGGATTTGGTACGTCATAGACTGACCCAATTCGAAGTGGATCAACCAGCACCAATGCTTCAAATTCATGACATTGCAAGTAAGGTACGAAACGAACATCGCCAATTGTTTGAGCTAATGACAGCTGAAGAGCACTCGCTTTACTTCGACCATCGATTTTCGCCATTCCCACTTCATATCCGGGAAAATCTCTCGGAAGCGAATACAGGTCGACCATCATCGAAAATCGGGCGTCAGGCGATTGGTCTTCCTTGAGCCAGGTTTGCATGTCAGCTAAGGCATGTCCAAATGTATTGAGCAACCCGCCCTGCGGAATCCGACCCCGTCGGCGACGGTGCAGACCGGTGAATCGAGGCCAACTTAGGAACACGTTGAAATTCGCCAAATGTGGCACAAGAACATTGCTGGCAAATGCTGCTTCCGTTTGCCCTTCAACAGTCAGGTAGAGGCGTTTCATCCGTACGGCCCTCCACCAACCACATTCTTTTCCCAAATCTCGCCCAACGTGTATTCCTCACGCCACGCCGCTAGCTTCTCGGCCTCGAGCCGATCAAATTCAGATGTGCCTGACTTGCAGTTCACCACAACGACATTCTCTGGCTCGAAATGATCCAGAAAGCCCGAAGATTGTGTCGCAAAGAGGAACTGGCAATTCAAACTGGTAGCCTTCGCCATGCCCGCCAAAATTTCCAAAGCGGCTGGATGGAGACCAAGTTCCGGTTCGTCAAGTGAAACGAGGAGGGGCAGCTTATCCACTGGTTGCAACAATAGGGTAGCCAAGGCAATAAATCTAAGCGACCCATCCGACAATTGATGGGGGCCGAACTCGTATGGACGGCCTTTGTGAGTCCAGTTCAAGAGAATCTGTTTTTCGTTCAGTTTTCTTGGCTCCAATAGAAATGCGTCGAAGTCAGGGACCATTTGGCGAACTGTGGCGGAGATACGGCGATATGCAGTTTGATTCTGTTGCTGAAATAAAAATAGCATTGCCGCTAAATTCCCGGCATCAGGATAAAGGAACCGATTGGCTTCGACTAAACAAGGCTTACGAGCAGCACACGTTTCCGATGTATCGTGGAAGTGAAACAATCGGCATGATCGAAGCAACCGCAAAGCGATAATTGACTTTTGCTCTCCGTCGTCGGCTGAACGGAGAAGGTTACTTTCTGTGTGACCAGCACCTAAGTCGACGACCTTCGGAGTTGGCCATCCTACACGATGAAATACGACGCGCTCTTCTGTAAAAATCAAAGTTCCACCAGTTGCTGCGGCCCACCGAGCAAAGTAACTTGTTTCACCAGTGTCGGTTGCGAAAGTAAGCTCCAACTCGGCTATCGGTGTCTCTTTTGATCCATAGTGCAGCAGGCTATCAGCGGATCCGCATTGGCCTACGTAATTACGAAGGCCCGGGGTGTTGGCAAACATGGCGTTCAGGAGCTTGAACAGTGAAAGCAAATTCGACTTTCCTGCGCCGTTGGCTCCAATGACCACAGTCAACGGGGTAAGATCAAGCGTTTGATTCTTAATCGACTTCCACCCTACGACACGGATCCGCTTAAGCATTTGCATATGTCCTACTTCAGTCGCAATTGGACTGTTAAGAGTCGGGGTGGATTAATTCAGGCCAGGCGTCGCTCGTCGGTGAACGAGTCGGGCAAGTTGTTTTACCCAATTCGTTTAAGTCCTTTGTGAGCGCCCAATGTACTTGGCAACCATGCACTCATCGGCATAGCAGTTATGGTTGTCTCGGACACTTTAGTTGTTGTATTTGGCAACAAGTTGACTGGCAGTTTGGCAAGCTGTTGTCCAGCAACTCCGCGGCCGCCTCGATCGCCTTGTAAAACTTGTCCAGCGACTTGAGAAAGTCCGTCCGGCTGAAGCTCTTGCTCACCAGCGCCTTGATCACCGTCTCGATCTCGGCGGCGATTACGTTGCGGCGGGTGAATTCCTCGTCGTCGAAAATCGTGCGGAATAGCCGCTCGGTGAGCAAGTGCTGCACCAGCATCTCATCGACGGCATCCACGCGGATGTTCGGGTTCAGTGTCTGCTGGCACAGCGTGAAGAACCCGTCGAACGCCTTCTGGAATTCCTTGTTGTCCTTGTGTGCCGCCTTGATCTTGGCGTCCAACCCTTTGGCCAGGTCCGGCACCCGCTCCTTGAACTCGTTCACCGCCGCCTCGAAGCCCTCGATGTCCGGCTCGGTGTAGGCAAAGAAGTCGTTGAGCAGGTCTGCGAGCTTCTGGGCATCGGTCAGATCATAGCGCT
>JANLTA010000387.1:0-2150 GCA_031362705.1 Gemmataceae bacterium
CTCTTCGGGTTCGATTCCCCCTGGCTTGCCACGAAAGGAATTTAGGCTTGGGTGTTCGATACCCCGCAGCTTGCTGCGGAGGTTGTTCATTTTTTGCCTTGCTATGGGTTGCTTTTTTTTGCGTCTGAAGCTGGAGTTATATCTGAATGAAAAAGAATGAGTCTATTTTCCATTGCACACGGCAAGTCTGGAAACTTTTTGTCTTGTATCTGGGATCGTTCACGTCAATTCTTTTGATCGGTGGAGCGGAATGGTTTAGGAGTTCACTTTCTACGCGAGATCATGCCCTGCTAGTGGTGTTTGCAAGTATTCTCGCTTTTGTTAGCGTAGCATTCCCTTGTTTCTCCATTAAGTGTCCCGTGTGTGGGGCGCGTTGGTTTTGGTTGGCTCTCACTACGCAGAGATCTGGATACGGAATTAGATGGTTGTTCACTCGGGCGGCCTGCCCGGTTTGTGACACATCCTGTCAGAAATTCATGGTGTCCCGTCCAACGGAGCCACGAGCGGATTGATGAGCAGTGTCCCGTCAAACGGCCAATCGACCACGCGCATGAGCACGCCGCCTGATTTTTTTCAGAAACCACGCATCAATTGCCGCGATTTCTCAGAAATTTCTCCAACAAATTTCCGTCAAGCGCAATTTTTCAGAACAAAAATCAATGTCGAGCGCAATGCAGACAAGCGTTCCCCTGGACAGTCAGTCCACAGCAGTTTTGCATCAATTTTCCTGAAATTCCCTCACTCACTATGTTTTCCCTCTTCCGGCGCCGCGAAATTGAACCAGACGAATCATTCGACGGCATCTACACGGTACCCAAGCATTCGCTGCTAAAGCGCCTCTCGCGGCGTCTGGACGCGATGGAAGCTCACACCTTCGCGATACCGCAAAAGCCGCACACGCCATGGCAATCGCAGCGGCTGGACGATCTCACTCCGATGCGGCGCATGCTGGTGCATGTCACGCCCAGACAGCCGTTCGTGCAGTGGGTGCGTAAAAAGGGCACCCCCCAAGAGCTTGCCGAGAGTCTTGGCAAAGAAAGCATCGCCTACCTGATACCGGGCTTTGACTGGGAAACCGTGCAGGCCGAACAATTTGTCGCGCACTTCTGGCATCACTTCTTCGCGCAAGCGCTCGAAGGCTGCGACATGGATCAAGCCGGCTGGCCAAAAAAGCGCACGATTGAAATGTTTCATGAATGGTTCGAAGTGCGTTATTCGGAAATGGTGCTCGACCTGGGTGGGATCAAGACGAAGAAGGGGCTGGGGAAGATCAATTTCAACTCCCCGGCGGAAACCAATTCATAAAACCCCACCGGCCCGGCAAAATTGAAGTCATCAAACCCCTGTGAATGGCTCCCACCAACACTTACAACCGAATGCATGCCCGCAACCCGCTCCCAGAGCCATTCTTGGCGATACGGCATCGCGCGATTTGCCGGTTTTCGCTTTTCTCATTGCCGCGAAGCGATGATTGAATTCAAATGCGCCGCAGTCTCGGCGAAACCAAGAAGTGCCGCTACGCGGCCATGACGAAACTAAAACCCCCGAGATCGACCCGTCGTCATGGTGCGGCGGGCCGCACCGCGCTCCGGTGTCGCATCGGGCGCAACTACAACCCGCATGACGGCTTCAACAACATCGCCGGCACGGCCACCAGCTTAGGCTTGGGCTGGACCTTCAACTTCGACGTGGCCCTGCTGGCGCTCAACGGCAGCCTGACGCGCATCGTGCTGCCCGGCAACCGCCGGGTGGACTTCACCCTCAACAGTTCCAACCAGTTCGTCAACACCAGCGACCGCGCCTTCGACGGCGCGGTGCTGTCCGGCGGCGGCGCACGCTGGGAACTGGTGTTCAAAGACCGGCGCCGCTGGGTGTTCCAGTTGTACAACGTCACCCACATGCTGACCGAGCGCATCGACGGCAACGGCAACGCCTTGTCGATCAGCCGCCAGGCCAATGGCCGCATCACCGCTGTGGGCTATCCAGGCCGCGCCGTCAGCTTCGTCTATGGCGCCAATGGCTTCATCTCTGAAATGCGCGACCCGCTCAACCGGGTGGTGCGCTACACCTACAACGCCAACAACCGCCTCGACACCGTCACCGACCCCGAAGGCGGCGTGACGCGCTACACCTATGTGGGCGACAACGAA
>JANLTA010000470.1:0-1858 GCA_031362705.1 Gemmataceae bacterium
CCCACGCCGCGCCTGCTCCAGTCGCTGACGCTCCCGGCTCGCCAAGTCTTGAGTGGCTTCGCAAACCGTTGCACAGTGCGGGTGGTTTGGGCATAGCAATTTGGGATGGCGAGCCGCTGCCGCCGGACTCATACCTTCAGCGGTTCATTCATGGCGAATCCGTCAGTGGCGTATTTGTGGGTACGGATGCCGGTTGCCGCTTCATTGGCTCGTCGCGTCAGCTGATCGGCGAGACCTGGTTGAATGCTCAGCCATTTCGGTACTGTGGTTCCGTAGGGCCACGCAAGTTGAAAAACGAAGAGCGACTCAGTTGGGAGAACATCGGTGATACGCTGGCAAGAACCGCGAGCATTCGTGGCGTTTTCGGCGTCGATGCCATCTTGAACGAAACAGGTCTGACCGTGATTGAAGTCAATCCCCGTTACCCGGCGTCCGCGGAGGTGTTGGAATGGGGAGAGCGGGTCTCACTTCTCGACAACACTGCGGCGGCACCCGACGGACAAATGGTCGGGAAGGCTATTTATTTCGCGGCGCAACCAACGCGCTTTCCCGCGTCCGGTCTATGGGATGCGGTTTTAGCAAACGAGTCGGATCCATGGAAATTGCCTGGTTTTGCTGACATTCCGGCACCGGGCGAAGCATTCCAAGCGGGCGATCCAGTTATCACGATGTTCTCGCGTGGTCGTGATGAAATCGAGTGCTTGGAGAAACTTCGGCGAACGGCCTATCTACTGGGTGAATTGTTGCCCGATTGATGTGGAGATAATTAGGCCAATCTGAGACAATGAACGAAACCGGGGTTGTCGTTTGACGGGCGGGGAAACCCCAGCCCTGACCACGCGAGGGATGTAACGATGGACTCGGGCGTGCTGAACGCCAGTGATCCGCTTCGGCCAGCCGCCGATTCGTTCGTCCTCCGTTTGCGCCGGGGCGAGCGGCCGACGTTTGCCGAGTACACCGAACGCTATCCCGACCAAGCACATCGAATTCGCGAATTATTTCCCAAGTTGCTGGCGGCCGAACGGCGTGCCAACGTTCATGGCGCCACTGGGCCGTTCGGGCCTGTTGAGGGCGGCCAGCAGATTCCGAAGAGTATCGGCGATTTTCAGATTGTTCGCGAGATTGCCCGCGGCGGCATGGGCATTGTCTACGAAGCGGTGCAGGAATCGCTTGGGCGACAAGTTGCGCTCAAGGTGCTACCATCCGGACCGTTTAGCCGCGGCCCGTATTTGGAACGATTTTATCGGGAAGCTCGGGCGGCAGGTCGGCTTCACCACACCAACATCGTACCGGTGTTCGGCGTCGGCAACGCTGATGGCATTCACTACTATGCGATGCAGTACATCGAAGGCATGGGCCTGGATGCCGTAGTGAAGGAGATCCGACAGCGGCGCGGCCTGCCGGCGGTCGCGCATGGCAACGATACGCAGGCCGATAATCGCCAAACGCGGGATCATTCCGGCGTGGCCCCGCTCGGCGACTTCGAGCTTGGCCCCGCGTCCATTTTGCCCGACACCACCGATAGCGCGGAACTGGCCAGCGTCAACAAGAACCTCGCGGATTTGGCGGCATCCACGGGGCCGCCTTATTTTCGCAGCGTCGCGCGGCTCGGCGTACAAATTGCCGAAGCGCTGGCGTATGCCCACGATCAAAACGTTTTACACCGCGATGTAAAGCCATCCAATTTGTTGCTGGACAAGCATGGCATTCTCTGGATCACGGACTTCGGCCTGGCCAAGTCGGATGGCGACGACCTGAGCGGGCCGGACGACATCGTCGGCACACTTCGCTACATGGCTCCGGAGCGATTCAAGGCAAAATCCGATGCCCGCAGCGACATTTATGCTCTGGGCATGAC
>JANLTA010000496.1:0-2649 GCA_031362705.1 Gemmataceae bacterium
CGGTTATCGCCTACCGGTCCATCGATCTGGCCGAGGCTCCGGCAACACCCCTCCACGTCGATGATCGCCCCTCGCAAAACGCTAAATTTGGTGCCATGGCGCTCGGTCCTGACGGCAAGAAGCGACTCGGCGTTGTCTGGCATCGTGCCAGCGCGACCGTCTGGTTGGATGCCGATGGCGACGGGCGCTACGCACCCGGTGAACGGCATACTCTAGACAGCGCGCCATTGACCATGCCGGTGACAATTTCCTTCGGCGCTGGCCGCTCTGCGGAGCGAACAATTTTGATCCGCCCGCGCGGCGACGGGCTTGCGTACGCCGTGCGTGGCTATACGACCGGACGGCTGAACCTTAACGGCAAAGCAGTCCCTGCATTATTGACCGATGGCGATGCCGATGGTTGTTTCAATGGAGCCGGAGCCGATCGAGTCTGGATCGATCTTGATGGCGATGGTCGGTTTGATCCCCTGACGGAACAATTCCCGCTTGGCACGGCCATGACAGCAGGCAAATCGGTCGTACTCATTCAACCCGACGCTGATGGCTTGCGAGTCAATGTCCGCGAACGACCTAATGAGACCGGAGCGCTTCTGGTACGTTTCGATCTATTGCCTCAGTCGGACGTCGTAGAGCTTGTAGCGCAATATGTCAGCGAATTCGGAGAGATGGTGACCGTGCGCGAAGCCAACAAGGCCGTACCGGTGCCCGCGGGTAAGTACCGAGTCAATTCGTTGCGATTGAAACTCGCCGACGCCGACGGCCAAGTCTGGCGCTATTCATTTTCTCGAGATGGCGAGGCGTATGATGTTGGCGTTGCCCAGGACAAAGAGACAACTCACAAACCACTCCACGGGATCAAGTTGAAGGTCACTGTCGACGCCACGGTGTCTCCGGGTGGATCGGCCCAAGTGCAACCTGATGTTGCAGCCGGACCGCTCTACCTAACTGGCTGTGAGGTCGGACCGCGACACGTCGAGACAGGGCGCGATGTATACGCAGCGATTGTCCTTTGCGAACCGGGGAGCGCGATTATCGATCGCACCGCTTCTGGGTTTCTTTGAGGCCGGCTCTGTGCGCACTCGGTCCGAGTGCCGGTCAAAGTCGCCGTTGACGACTTGGAAGTACAAGTGACGTTCCCCAGCGGCCCTCTCGCGGGCACGATGACGGCCACCCAACCGCTACCAGTAAAACGCAAGTAGTTTAGTTAGCGCCGAATTCGCTTATCGAAGTTTCGCAGCTTCTTTGGCTGGCTTGGCACGACGAAATCCCCAGCAGAGGAATGCGACGCCAGCGAAAGTGACCACATACAACCACCAGGGCGGCGATGGCGGTAGTGTCGAGTATTGTCTGATGGTGTTATTTAATTTGCCCGTGGACTGATCGATTTCGCCGTGACTGGTCCAGAAAGTCGTTTCACCCGGCCCGAAGCCCAACGCACCATAGTGCAATGGAAAGGAAGTGATGACCCGCGCCTGATCCACGTCAATGACCCAGTACGTGGCAGTCGTCCGAAGCAGACTCATGCCCAACCGCGCGTGCAACTGTTGCCTCAGCCAAATTACTGATGCGCGATGGTCGAAACTGCGTGGCACCATCAGCAATCGCCCCGATGGTGAAAACACCGGGGAAGTTCCCTCGGCATCGTGGGACGTTATCCTGGGTTTCGATTCTCCCGTGCGACAAAAATGCCATATCGGATCCCCGTGAAAGCGGGACAAAATGTAATGCCGATCATCGGATGCCACGAATACGAAGAATTCGTTACCCCATGTGGTGGCATCTAGGATTCTCGGCTTTTCTCCGCTCCAGTCCCACAGAGAACCTTCACCAGTTCCAACAGTCAGGAGACGTCCAGTCGCACTGTATGTCGGTATTGGGCAAGTATGTCTCATGGCCTTAAACTCAAATGATTTCTTTGTGGCGAAATCCGGCAACGACACAGTTGTGACGCAATAGGATTTTGACCCTTTCGACGGAGCGGCGATAGCCAGTTCTTCGCCGTTCGGATGAACGGCCCAGCTCGCGGCAGTGCAAATCGCTGAGTCCGAAGTCCGCGCGATTTCCCGCCCCGACGCGCTTTCAACGATGACCAGTGAACCATCTTTCAGCCAGGAACAATACTGGTGATGAGGGGAAAACACGAGGTTCGCGATTGGCGTTTCCCAGGTTTTCGAGGCCTTGTCCACACGCCAGAACTCGTTGACGACTTGGTTCTGGCGTTTCCGAGTCACGATCAATTGCCCATCGCCGCCTATCGCTGTGAACTGTGGAGTGTTTTCGCTGCCATCGCTGGGAATCGTCAACAGTCGCTGGCCATCAACGGCGGAAATTACTTGGATGGAGAAATCCGGACAAACGATAGCTAGCAACGTGCCGTCGTTCGAGAGTTTGCTGGCTACGATTTTCGTAGTGTCCAAGACTTCTCGAAGAGTCGCCAGTTCGATGATGCGAAAGCTGTCCGGCCGCAGTCGCTGCTTGGATTCCGGAGGTAGTTTCTGCGATTGGCCAAACACGATCAACTTTTTGCCTCCGTCCGCCAGTTCCAGCCCTTGGTCGGCAATCTGCTCAAATCGAAGTTCCCGCAATGGCGACGCCGGCCACAGCCACCAGTACCCCCATGCCGCCGCGACAACGAACCCGGCGCCAATC
>JANLTA010000518.1:0-4555 GCA_031362705.1 Gemmataceae bacterium
CCCACGCCGACATCGACGACTCAGCCTGTTTCAACTCGGACTCGCCGCCTGGCACGATTTGTTGACCAGTTCTCCCTTCCATTGGCCCACCATGATCTACCTCTGCCCTTCCTAGCCGCAAAAAACTGTCGGGCGGTCAGCACAAGGGGGGAGGGAGCAAGACGCTCAGCGTTTCACCACTTGAGCTGGATCATCGGGTCGGGTCGGTCGCCGCGCTGTTCGAGTGCCAGTTCCAGCGCGAAGCCGACGGCGGCCGCGGCGCTCGATAGATAAGCCAGCCACAACCATCCGGTGCGGCGAACGCCCAGTCGGCTGATCTCCTCGCCGCGTTTGAGATCACGCAGTAATTTCGCTTCGGATGTTTCTGTTTCCTGCGGTACGGAAAAGCGGCTGTCGGCCATTGCGGTTGTCGTGGATTCCAAGCCCAGGCCGAATACCAATTGCAGACTGAGCAGCAGAAAAATCACAAGCGAAGCGCCCGCCAGTACTGGTAGCCGTTTGGGCCATATTTGGCTGAGCACATCCGGCACCGGTACCTTGAAGTACTTTTCGAGCAGCGAGCCAACACCAATCAGCATCATCGGGATCAGCGCGATCAGCGTGATGAACATCAAAAAGCTGAAGCCGGTTTGCAGCTTAAGATCGGCTTCGCGGCTGAAGACCTTTTCGCCCGTGATGTCGGCCGAGAACACGCCGCCGAGTACGCCCCAGGCCGACTGTGTGTAGACCGGAATGCCGCCCGGCGACGCAGCCACCCATGTGAAGAAACTCAGGATGAACAGCAGCACCAGTGCGATCGGGCCGATCCAATGCACAACCCGCTTGGAGAATGTGACCCGGCACCGGCAGTCCAACATGGACGACATGGATGGCGTTGGCGTCGTAGTCACGGAAGAAGCCAGAATTGTTGGGGCCGCCGGCGGTGACGGTGTCGGCGGCGTGTATTGACGCACGGGCGGAGTGGGCGGCGGTGGTGGCGGAGTTGGTTCATCCGGCATGGCATTCATCAGCGCCGGCGCGGTAAAGATGTTGCCGCACGCCGGGCATGAAGTCGCCTGCTCGGCCTTTTCGTTCGGCAGCGTGACATCTTTATTGCAATGCGGACATTGGACGCGCATAGTGTACCTTCCGTGGGTTCAGCCCTTGGCATGGGCGAGAAATGCCTTGGGAAGATAGTCTAGCAGGTCGGCCGCTGTCAGCGACGTTTCGCCGAGTTGATCGCGTGCTAAATCGCCCGCAAGTCCATGCAGATAGACGCCGAGTTGGGCCGCCTCGAATGCCGGTAATCCCTGTGCCCACAATGCGGCAATCACCCCGGACAGTACATCGCCGCTGCCGGCCGTCGCCATGCCGGGGTTGCCGGTGGTGTTCTGATAAAGTCGCTGGCCATCGCAAACCAGCGTGCCGTTGCCTTTAATAACCAGCACGCCCCCAAACTTTTGCGCGAATTCGATGCTCACTTCCTCACGGCGGGCTTGGATGTCGGCTGCCGCGACTCCAGACAGCCGGGAGAACTCACCCGGATGTGGTGTGAGGATACGTTCGCACCTCCGTGACAACAGCTGCGGCGAGTCTGCCACGATGTTGAGCGCATCCGCGTCGAGCACCAGACGTTTGGAGCGTGCAAGCACAGGCAAGACACACTCGGTGGCAAGCGGTGACCGCCCAAGCCCACAACCGGCGACGACGATATCAGCCTTTGCTGCCGCGTCTCGGAGGTTCGAAGTATCGCCTTTAGCGAGCGGCAGCGTCATGTAACACGGGTTGCCTGCCGCGACGATGGGCCAAACGTCTTCCGGACACGCGACGGTCACAAGACCCGCGCCGCCACGCAAAGCCGCCGAGCCGGCCAACACGGCCGCCCCGCTCATGCCGCGCGAGCCGGCGACGATCAGCACGCGGCCAAAGTCGCCTTTGTGCGCATCGGCACGGCGCGGCTGAAGTTTGGGAAGAGTCGTGATTCGTTGGATTTCGCTCACGCGGTCCGCCTTGATCGTTCGCGGGTATCTGAGTATTATTTCTAGGACTTACCCGGTGGTGTAACGGTAGCACAACAGGTTTTGGTCCTGTTTGAGAAGGTTCGAATCCTTCCCGGGTAATTTCACTTCGAGGCCGGCTGGTCCCATGCCGCCACCCATTCCTGCCAAGTCATTGGCTGACGACGCATCAAGACCATGTGAGCATACAAAACATGCATACACGGTGGCACCGCCTCAGGCCGCAGGTGCATCCGTGGCGATTCTCGGAGATCGTACCAGAATTCATTGTCAAAGCCGTGGCCCGGCCAAACGACCAATTTGCCATCCTTAATGTCAAAGACGTCAGGTGGTGCGAAGAAGCAGTAGAGTTGATCCCGATTCAAATCGAGCCCGGCGCATCGATAAAACCCCTTTAATGCCAAATAAGACAACTTGCCGGCATTCGCCGTCGCTTGACCCAACCAACCATCCTCGGTAACGCCACCCAGCAGCCAACCCGATCGTTCTTCCAATGTGATGATCGCGGGTTCCTCGCCTATGGATTGACATGACAATTGAATGCGAGCGCTGTTAGTACTGAGCGAAACGCTATCGACTAGAACCGGCCCGCTCGTCCAACGCGGCGACGAGTTCAGGTAAGCGGTGAACTCGCGCTCGACGAAATGGCGAATTGCCTCCTCGTTGTGATGTAAGGCGTCACGACATCGTTGAGTGCGTCTGGCGTTGCCCTTGCGTTCGACCCGCCGGAGCCTGGCAAATAACTTCGGGATGGTGCCGGAATGCAGGCCGGGGCGGAGCAGCCGGGCCACCGTTTCGCCATGATGGCCCACGACCACCGGCCGCAACGTCGTAGGCCGGTTGGTGCGATACAGACGCCAATTCTCCTTCAACTCCCACACCAGGAAGCCAAAGACGCCCGGTATCTTGCCAATGATGATTGTGGCAATGAGGGCTGCCTCTTTTTTTCCAAGTCCAAAGCGTTCGATGAACAGGCCGGTCATCGCCGGGATCATCGGCAGCAGAAGTTTGTGCGAGATCGTAACGACGGGGAAATGTTTGATCGGGTTGACCTGCGGCTCGACGAACAACACCAGCACAAAGCGCACGACATAGGCGATAAGACTCCAAACCAACCCGGCAATCGTTTTCCATACCAACGTGAATCGGCTCTCGCCGCGCCGGAAGCGCAGCCATTCATCGACTGCATACAGACCGCGATCCAGCCATTCCATGATCTGTTTGAAGGCATCAACGACGAGGCGAAGAAACCCCGGCACCAAATCGAGAAGCAATCGCCACCGGCGCATGAGCCATTCGGCGGTCACTTCTTCGACATCCCGGCCCAGCCGCGAATTGACCAAGAGCACAACGCCGATGATTGTTGCCACGGTGGCGACCGTCGTCGTGTTGCGACCTACGCCAATTTCTGGCAATGCCCACCACACCAGCAGCGGGGGCAACGCCGGCTTTAAAACGTATCGCGCCAACCAACGGCATGGTTGACTTCCAAGCAAGCGCCGCATTGCCGGCCAACGATACATGGCTATCGGTGTGTCGATCAGTAGAGTGCGCAGTGCCTTGCCGATGAGAACGACGGTCCGAATCGCCGTTTCCCGAACGCTGTTGACATGCAATAAGAGCCAAAAGACCACGCCGCCGAGCAGGATCAACGACCAAGGCGCCAGCGGGAACGGCGAGTGCCCGTGATGGGGATGTTCGTCGCCGCCAGCGACCAGTTGTACGATTCCGTGAACAATAGATCGCACCTCATGGACGATCTGAAACGGTCCTTCGACCGCGAGAAACGCTCCTCCGAAGGGCAGCAGCAGGTGCAGCGTGAGTAGCCGTCCGATCCTGGTGCCGAACATTGCTGCGCTGCCACGTTGTAGCCAGCGGAGATAGATTTCTCCCCGCCGATACACGCCGGGTGCCTGCACCGCCAACACGCTATTGGCGCGAAGCAACGTGTCGCCACTGAATAACTCTCTCGCACCGGCCAGGTCAGGCAACTTGAGTTGATTCCGTGACACGGCATCACGCAAATCGCCGAGGCGGAGATAGCCGCGATCAACGATATTGTCCAACAGCTCTTCGACGACCTTGTTCTGCGCGATTTGCTCCGGATAGTTGCCGGGCTTGAGGCCGACGCTCGTCAACGCATCGACCAGGATGGGTCGTAGCCGCTCGCGCAAACGATGCTCGGCTGCCTCTTGTGCCGTCTTCAGGAACTGAGTCAGTTCGTGCCGTGAACCGGCATCGACGTGAATATTGGGTAAGCGGCCAGTGGCTTTGCGGAGGTGCTTGATGGCCTGCACGAACGGTTGATGCGGCAACTCGCGCAAAAATGGCCGCTTGAAGGCCGCGTACACCCACTCCGACAGGTCCGGGGAGGCGACGGGCCGCTCGAAATCGACACACACATTCTGCAAATCAAAGAGCAACCGCAACTCCGCCGGCCAACCGCCATGTTGCGCCTTGGCTAACAGTGCGGGTAGGCTGTTGCGCAACGATTCAACTTGGCCTGGTGTCAGTTTCAAAGCCGTTTGCAAGCGTTCAACTAATCGCCGTAACTCATC
>JANLTA010000165.1:0-11535 GCA_031362705.1 Gemmataceae bacterium
CGTTCTTGGATCCACAACCTGTTCACCCGGCCCGTCACACACCCGATTCGCAGGATGTCACACCGGACCCGCCTGACCGTGCAGGGGCTGGAGGACCGCACGGTTCCCGCCACCTTCACCGTCCTCAACAGCGTCGACGACGGTGCCGGCTCGCTGCGGGCGGCAATCACGGCCGCTAACGACGAGACGACCAACCCGGGGCCGGACATCATCAACTTCGACCCGGGCGTGACCGCAATCACGCTAACCACGGGCCAACTGACGCTCACCAGCGACATCTCGATCACGAGTCCGGCGGCGGGCGTGACGGTCAGCGGCAGCGGGCTGAGCCGAGTGTTCCAAGTCGATGCGCTGGTCACGGCATCGATCTCGGGGATGACGATCACCGGCGGCAATGCCGGCTACGACAATGGTGGCGGCTTGCTCAACTCCGGCACGGCCACGTTGACCGGCTGCACCGTCAGCGGGAACTCCGCCGAATCCGGCGGCGGCCTGGCCAACCTCGGCACATCCACGCTGACCGGCTGCACCGTCAGCAACAACGACGCCACCGGATACTATGGCTCCGGCGGTGGCGTGTTCAACCTCGGCACGACCACAATGACCGGCTGCACCGTCAGCAACAACCACACCACCGGATACTTTGGATACGGCGGCGGCGTGGCGAACGGGGATTATTTAAACCAAGGGGCTACGACCACTCTGACCAACTGCACTGTCAGCGGCAACGCGACAGTCCCCGATGGCGGCGTCGGCGGCCTGTTGACCTACTTCGGCACGGCTACGTTGACCAACACGATTGTCGCCGGCAATCTGAATGGAGACGTGTCTGGCTCGCTCACAGCGAAAAGCACCAATAACTTAATCGGCGGCAATCCGCTGCTCGCTCCGCTGAGCAATTACGGCGGCACGAGCCAGACGATGGCCCTTCTGCCGGGCAGCCCGGCCATCAACGCCGGAACCAGCGGCGCGGGCATCCCCGCCACCGACCAGCGTGGTCTGAGCCGGTTCGGCAACGTCGATATCGGCGCATTCGAGAGCCAGGGCTTCAACTTCACAGTCGTCCCCAGCAGTACTCCGCAGACCGCGAACATTGGCACGGCGTTCGCCAAACCGCTGGCCGTGAGCGTGACGGCCAACAACCCGATCGAGCCGGTCAACGGCGGCGGCGGTGTTACCTTTGTCGCCAACAAGGCGGCCAACGGCGCGACTGCAATCCTCTCGACTTCTTCACCCGTCATCGCGGGCGGCCAGGCAGCCATCACCGCTGTGCCGAACAACTTACTGGGTAGTTACACTGTCAACGTCACCTATCCGGGTTCTTCTGCGGTGGTCAATCTAACGAACGCCGGTAAGGTCTTCACGAGTCTCATTGTGAATACGACGAGCGATTTACTCGCACCTGGCGCAGGACTTTTGAGCTTGCGTGAAGCGATTGCCTTCAACAACTACTCACCAACGGGGAACTCGCCGATCACCTTTGACAGCGGCAAGGGCAAAGTCTTCTCTACGCCGCAGACGATCACTCTGACCGGAAGCCAGCTCGAACTCAGCAAAACGAGCAAGACGGCGACGATCACAGGCCCCTCGGCGCGCGTGACAATCAGCGGCGGCGGGCTGAGCCGAGTGTTCCAGGTCGATGCGCTAGTCACCGCGTCCATCTCGGGGATGACAATCACCGGCGGCAGCGTGAGCGGCTACGACAACGGCGGCGGCTTCCTCAATAATGGCACGACCACGCTGACCAACTGCACCATCAGCGGCAACTCCGCCGACGGAAACTACCGCGGCGGCGGCGGCGGCGTGGCTAACTTCGGCACGATGACGCTGACCAACAGCGACGTCAGCGGCAACACCGCCGTCGGCAGCAACGGCGGCGGCGTGGCTAACTTCGGCACTGCGACTCTGACCAACTGCACGGTCAGGGACAACTCCGTCAGCAACAACTTCTTCGGCGGGGGAGGCTCCGGCGGCGGCCTATTCAACCTCGGCACGGCCACGGTGACCGGCTGCACCGTCATCAACAACCAAGCCGGATACTATGGCGACGGCGGCGGCGTGGCCACCGGATCGTTGTTCGCCTTCGCCAACGGCGGAATGGCCACGACGACGCTGAACAACTGCGTCATCGCTCACAACTCCACAGGCGCCTATGGGCAGGGCGGCGGCGTGTCGAACTATGGCACAACCACGCTGAACAACTGCACCATCGGCAGCAACTCCGCCTTCGTCGCAGGCGGCGTGCTGAGCCGAGCTTCCAGCTCTACGCCCGTCGGCGTCACAAACGTCGTCGTGCTGAATAACTGCACCATCAGTGGCAACACCGCCAGCTTCGGGGGCGGCGTGGCCACCGCGGGCACCGCCGTCTACAGTTACGGTCTATACACGCATGAGAGCGCCACCATCTTGTCCAATTGCACCGTCAGCGGGAACTTCGCCGGTGACGGCGGCGGCTTAACTACAGGCGGCCTCGGCACGACTACGGCGACCAACACCAAGATCACCGGCAATACCGCCCTCCGTGATGGCGGCGGCCTGGATACCGGCGGCTCTGTCAGTTTCGGCAACGCTGTTAAGGGCACGACCAACCTGACCAACTGCACCGTCAGCGGCAACACCGCTGGCCGCGATGGCGGCGGCCTTTTCACTTCTCACGGCGGCGCGACCACGGCTACCAACACCAAGGTGAGCGACAACACCGCCGGCCGCGATGGCGGCGGCCTGTTCACCATCGGCGCCAACATCAGTGGTTACGGTGCTCTTATCAGTACGACCAACCTGGCCAACTGCACCATCAGCGGCAACTCCGCGGGCCGCAATGGCGGCGGCCTGGACAACTCGTTCCTGGGTTCGACCACAATTACGGGCGGTCACGTCCTGAATAACTCCGCCGTCGCCGGCGGGGGCATTTCCAACAAGAGCACGCTGAACGTCGCGTTCAGCAACATCAACAACAACCAGGCGACGTCCAAGGGCGGTGGCATCAGCACGACTGGTGGCAGCGCGACGATCACCAATTCCCTCATCAACAACAATTCTGTCAATTCAACGGGTGCCGCTCTGGGCGGCGGGATTAACTGCGAACACAGCGTCTTGTCACTGACTGGTTGTGCGGTCAACTTCAATCAGACCAACGGCGGGAATGGTGCCACCGGCGCCGCCGGTGGTGCCGCTACTGGCGGCGGCATCAACATCGCGTTGGGTTCGACCGCGACCATCACGAACACCACGCTCTGGGGCAATAGAGCCCAAGGCGGCATCGGAGGCAACGGAGCCGACAGCGGTGTCGGTAATGGCGGCGGCATCGCAGTGACGGACACATCGTCGCTGTCGATGAGCGGTGGGGCGCTCGTTCATAACACTGCCCAGGGAGGAGCAGGTGGCAGCGGCGCCAATGGCGGCAACGGTAATGGCGGCGGTATCTTCGTCGGAACGAGCGCGACAGCAACCATCGGCACACATGCCACCCTCAGCGCCAACGTGGCGCAGGGCGGCAATGGCCTCTCAGGCGGCGACGGACTGGGCGGTGGCATCTACGTGGGCAGCGGGGCAAACGTCGGTGTCACCAACAGTGCGATCCTGCTGAACCTTGCCCTGGGTGGCATTGGTCCAGGCGGCGACGGCATCGGCGGCGGCGTCTACAACCTGGGGACGTTCACCTATGATCCCGCGACGTTGATCATATTTAACTTCGCATCGACGAGCAAAAACAACATCGGGCCGTGACGCCTCGTGAACCTGGAAGTGCGCTGAGTGGGTAGAACCCAGAAAGGGACGGAACTACGTCCATAAGATGTCCGGAACTCAATAAATACAATTTCGGACCCTTAACAAGGAAAAGAGTGGCCAACGACATGTGGGGACGGCAGCTGATCGCGGCGGTCGTCCCCGCTTGGCATTTCGAGAGCCGAATCGTTGCTCGCGTCGGTCACCTTCACCGCGACGGCGAACATCGTTGATAACGTCACGGTTGTGACGCTGAACAACTTCACCGGCGGCGAAACCGACTTCGGCTCGCTGAAAGATGGCCGATACACGCTGACAGCGATGAGCGGCCAGATCAGCGGCGGCGGCTTTGCGCTCGACGGCAACAACGACGGCATGCCAGACGGCGATTACATTCTCATCGGCACGCCGGCCAACGGCCTCTACTGCATATTCGGCGACTACGACGGTGACGGCTCGGTGGCGACCAATGACTTCATTGAGTTCCGACTGGCATTAGGCGGCAACAATCCGATTTTCGACTTCAACGACGATGGTGCCGTTGCTGCCAGCGACTTCATTCAATTCCGGTTGCGGTTTGGCTGGTCGATTTAGTTCGTGATCGAAAGTGCCGGCCTGGCAATGTTGGCGCGGGTTCCGCAGTACAGCAGGTTGTGACTTTATTTGACGGGGAGTTTGTCATGATGCACTTGCCAATCCGCCGCAGTTTTCCCCCAACGTCGAGTCGTTTTCGGCTCGCGTGCCTTCAGCTTGAGGACCGGCTCGCCCCGGCGACTATCACTATCACCACGATTGCGGACAACACGGCTTTGGACGGCAAGGTATCGCTGCGTGAGGCACTGACGTCGGCGAACAACAACGCCAACCTGAATGCCGACGTGGTCGCGGTCGGACCGTATGGCACAGAAGACCTGGTGTTTGACGCCGCGCTCTTTGCCACGCCGCAGTCGATCAAGCTGCTAACCGCTTTGCCAAGCATTACTGGCGACGTGAATTTCAACGGTACGTCAGCGGCCAATGTCACCGTGACGCGGGACACAACAGCGCCGGCGTTACGTATTTTCAATTGCGGCATTGCGGGCTTCGGGGGCGTTACGTTTTCCAACATGACGATCAGCGGTGGCAGCGCAACGGCAAACGGAGCCGGCATTTTCGCCGCCGACGATGGTGTCACGATCAGCAACTGCGTGATCGCCAACAACGTCACTACCACGCGGGGTGGCGGAATCTCCTTCATCACTGGCGGCATCGTGGTCGTCATCAATAGCACGATCTCGGGCAACAGTTCCCAAGGCGGCGGAGGCATTTACTGCTTCAACACCGGTACATTGATCATCGACAATTGCACGATTTCAGGTAACACGGCTTCCGGTAGTACTGGCGGCGCCGGCATCCTGGACATGTCGAGCACGGTCGCCATCCGAAATTCGACCATAAGCGGGAACCATGCCACTGCCGGCGCTGGCGGTGGAATCACCCTCCAAAACGCCGCCGCCGCCGTGACGATCCAGAATTCGACGATCGCATTCAACGACGCCACAACAACTGGCGGCGGCATCCAGCGAACCAATGGAACGCTGTCCATCGAGAGCGTCGTGGTCGCCAAGAATACGGCCGTGACCGACGGCGCTGATGTTTTCGGCACAGTCAACTTCGCCAAGTTCAACCTCATCGGTGAGATCGATGGCGCGACGGGAATCACCGATCCGAGCAACAAAACTGGGACCAAGGCCAGTCCGCTCAACCCGCTGCTCGGCGCACTGACCAACAACGGCGGCCCGACGCAAACCCATATCCCGGCGGCTACTAGTCCGCTGATCAACAAAGGGTCCAACCCGGCCGCATTGTCCACCGACCAGCGTGGATCGGGCGTCGCGCGAGTTTCCGGCAGCGCGACCGACATCGGAGCCGTCGAAATTCAATTGCCGTCGGTGGTTGTGAGTAATGCAAACAACAGCGGAGTTGGCTCGCTGCGCCAGGCGATCGTCAATGCCAATGCCACTCCCGGGTCCGACACGATCACTTTCGACCCGGCGTTTTTCAGTTCGGCCAAGGCGATCAGCCAGGGCAGCGGGGAGATTTTGATCACCGATGCCGTTGCCATTATCGGCCCGGCGGCGAAGGTGACCATCAACGGCAACGGCACCTCCCGCGTCTTCAACACCTCCGGGGCCGCAGCCGACATGGATATCACCATTGAGTCGCTGACCATCACCCTCGGCAATGGCGCGATCCTGGTCGGCGACGAAGACTTGACCTTGACTAACTGCACCATCACCGGAAACACCTCCGTGGGCGGCGGTGCCATTTATGTCCAGTCCGCGCTCGGTACTCTGAACCTGCTCGGCTGCACCGTGAGCAATAACTCAGTCACCGGCGCCGGCAATAAGGGGGGCGCTATCCTGCTCAATGCCGCCTCTTTTGTCTTGATCCAGGACACGACCATCAGCGGCAACACGTGCGCGGGCACCGGCGGGGGGGTCGCCTTTAACAACGGAGGCAGCCTGCTGATGCTAAACAGCACCCTTTCGAGTAACACGGCCTCTGGCGGGGACGGCGGTGCCGTCCATTTCTCCGGCACCGCGCCACTCGCCGCGCTCAATGTCGTTAACAGCACGATCTCGGGCAACTCGGCGGTGTTCTCGGGCGGCGGCTTCGGGCTGTCGAATTTCGCCGGAACCTTGACCATCCAAAACTGCACGATCACCAATAACACGGCGAACGGCGGGGTGGGGGGAGGCGGCATCGCCAGGACATCCGGCACCGGAACGATCAGTCTCGAAAGCAGCATCGGGTCGGGCAACACCAATGCGACCGCACCCGACATCTTCAGCGCCGGCATGGTCAACTTGAAAACGAGCGCCATCGGCTCGGGGACCGGGTTCTCTAAGACAGATTTGGGCGGCAACTTGGCGTTTCAGCCGCACGCCAATCTTTTGCTCGGAAGCCTAACGAATAACGGCGGCCCGACGCTGACGCACTTCGTGCTTCGCGGCAGCCCGGTCATCGACAAAGGTTCCAATACGCCGGGACTGACAGCCGATCAACGTGGCGCGAGTTTCCTGCGGGTCAGCGGGCCGGCCGCCGACATCGGGGCCATCGAGCGGCCCTCGACCGTGGTGTGCAATACGGCGGACAGTGGCAACGGCTCGCTGCGCCAATCGGTCGACAATGCCAACACCCTAGCCGGGGCGGACACGATTACTTTCGACGCAAAAGCTTTTCTCACGCCCCAGACGATCACTTTGACCACCGGTGAAATTGCGATAGATGAGGACGTCACAATCACCGGGCCGACGGCCAGGGTCACTATCGACGGCAACGCCAACGGCCGGATCTTCGACGCAGCCGCGGCGGGCGACGGGGCCGCGGTCGTGCTCGAAAACCTGAACATCACCAACGGCAAGGCCTCGGGCGGTGGGGCCATTGATGTTGGCCAAGTGGACTTTACGCTTCAAGACTGTTCGATCACGAATTCCGCTTCGGACGCCGGCGGGGCGATGGCTGGCTTTGGTAATTTCGTGCTGACCATTCGCCGCTCGACCCTCTCGGGCAATACCGCCAGCGCGGTTGGCGGGGCACTAGCTTTTGCTTCGATTGGCGGTTCCGTCTACAACCCCCAGGTCGGCCGCCTAATCGTCGAGGACAGCACGCTTTCGGGCAACACTTGCACCACGACCAACGTCACTCAGGGCGGCGGCGCCATCTATTTTTACGGCTTTGTGTCCCCGGAGTTCCGAATCAGCAACACAACACTGTCGGGGAATTCGGCGCCCGGCGGCAGCGGCGGCGCTGTGCTGTTGAAAAACATTAACGGAAGCGCAGTATTTGAAAGTTGCACCATTTCCGGCAATTCGGCCGGAGCCGACGGTGGCGGGATTGCCCGGCTCACGAGCAGCAACGGGACGCTGAGTATCAACAGCACGATCCTCGCGGGCAATACCAACGCCAATGCACCAGACCTTGCTGTGCCCCCGACGGCATCCAAGGTTTCCGGGAGCAGGAACCTGATCGGCGTCGCCGACGCGGGGAACTTCATATTGACCGGATCGGGAAACCTAACCGGGACTAAGGCCGCCCCGCTGGACGCCAAGCTCGGCGCTTTGATGAATAATGGCGGTTCGACGCAAACGCATTTTCCGCTTGCCAGCAGCCCGGCCGTTGACAACGGCAACAACCCCGGCGGGTTCGTCAACGACCAGCGCGGCGCAGGCTTCCCGCGGCTATCGGGCAAGGCCCCCGACATTGGAGCTGTCGAACGGTCCTCAACCCTGGTGTTCAATTCGGATGACAGTGGAAACGGCTCGCTGCGCCAAGCGGTTCTCAACGCCAATGCCACAATCGGACCGGATACGGTCACTTTCGACCCGACAGCCTTCACCACGTTGCAGAAGATCACACTCACCACCGGCGAAATTGCCATCAATGAGGCCATCACGATCACCGGGCCGGGATCGGGTCTGCTGACGGTCAGCGGGAACAACGCCAGCCGGGTAATGAATCTCGGGTTCGGTTTGTTCGCCGTTTCCCTGAGCGGACTCACCTTCACACAGGGCAAGGCGGCGAGCGGCGGCAGCGGCGGGGCGATTGTCGCCGACGCACACCAACTCGTGCTGGCCAATTGCGTCTTTGCCGCCAACACCGCATCATCGGACGGAGGCGCGGTGTTTTTGGCGGGAGATCTGACCGCGACCGGTTGCGTGTTTGTCGGAAACAGCGCGGGGGGGGTCGGCGGAGCCGTCGTTTGCGGCGCGTTTGGCAAATCTGTATTGCAACGCTGTACGGTCAACGGGAATACGGCGGCGCAGCGCGGCGGACTCGCGATCGTCCTCGCCAAGAACGTCTTGGTGGAAGACAGTACGATCTCGGGGAACTCGGCGACGAATGGAAAAGGCGGCGGCTTGTACATCACGGGCATCGGCGTGAGCGATGTCATCATTGTCCGAAACAGCACGGTTTCGGGAAACTCGGCGCAGTCGGTCGGCGGTGGCATTTGCCTGAACAGTGCCGGACAGTTGCAATTGTTGAACAGCACCGTCGCGGCGAACCAGGCGAGTACCGGGGGCGGCATTGGCCATCTTCAGTCCGGGACCATTGCCCTGATTAGTTCTATCGTGTCCGTAAACACGGGTAGTGCCCCGGACATCTCCAGCACGGGATCGGTCACACTCGACTTCAGCGCGGTCGGTTCCGCGAGCGGTTTCACGCCGAGCGGTGGTCCGACAAACTTGCCGTTCGGCACAGATCTCAAACTGGGTCCCCTGGCCAACAACGGCGGACCCACGCTGACGCATGGGCTGTTGGCCGGCAGCCCGGCGATCAATGCCGGCAGCAACTCCCAAGGCCTGACCAACGATCAGCGAGGCACGGGGTTTGCGCGAAGCGTCAACGGCTCCGTGGACATCGGCGCGTTTGAGGTGCAGGCTGCGCCGCCGCGATTGCTCGACAGTATCATCAACGGCGGTCTGGCACAGCGGTCGCGCGTGACTCAAGTCCAGTTCACCTTCAGCACTGTCGTGACGCTGCCAGTGAATCCCGAAACCGCATTCCAACTTAAACGTAACAGCGACAATGCGCTTATCGGTCTTGTCGCACAAGTGACCAACGGGACAACGACCAACGTGACTCTCACCTTCACCGGCGCGCTCGTCGAATCGGGTTCGTTGCCTGATGGTCGGTACGCGCTGACCATATTTGCCGCGCAAGTGACTGCGAACGGCTTTCAGTTGGATGGCAACGGCGACGGTGTTGCGGGTGATGACCACGTTGTTATTTCGAGCGGAACTGGCGGCATCTTCCGCCTCTTCGGCGACGTCACTGGCGACGCCAGCGTAGCCGCCAACGATTTCATCCAGTTCCGCCTCTCCCTCGGAGGCAACAACCCGACCTTCGACTTCGATGTCGATGGCGCGGTTGCCGCCAGCGACTTCATCCAGTTCCGCGTGCGGTTTGGCGGATCGATATAACGGTGCCGGCCGCCGTTTGTTGACCGAACTGCGTGCCTCCTGTTAACCAGCGGGTTGTGTTGGTTCGCTAGGCGAACCAATGCCAGGTCTTGGTGCAATCGCTGTTAAAAACCGGAAACCACTGGCACTATCGGTCCCTTTCGCCCGGCCATGCTGCTAATCAGAAGTCGGATCGCGTTCCAATGACAATCGAGCTGCCGGAGTACTGATCATCGAACAGGTGCGGCCAATTGATCCTGAGCACTGAAGTCAACCCTTCAGCCGCCCGCTTCCGTATGATGGCTGGTGGAACCTTCCCGATCCGCCGGCGAGCCTGCAAGGATGCTGTCGATGGGTGAATATCCGATCAAAAGGGTTGAGGAGTGACACCCGACCCTCACAAACATCCTGACGATGCGTTGAACTTTCAACCAGAGTGGTGTCGTGTCACGCTTGCCAGCATTGGCGATGCGGTGATTACCACGGACATCGAGGGGCGGGTTACGTTCCTCAACACGGTCGCTGAGTCTTTGACCGGCTGGACGCTGAAAGAAGCAGCGGGCCAGCCGCTCGACGGCATCTTTTGCCTCATCAACGAAGAAAGCCGTCTGCCCGTAGAGAGTCCCACCGTCCGCGCGTTGCGGGACGGCGTGGTCGTCGGGCTGGCGAACCACACGTTGCTAGGCGCCAAGGACGGTACAGAAGCACCGATTGACGACAGTGCTTCCCCGATCCGCAACGACAAGGGTGAAGTGGTCGGGGTTGTGCTGGTCTTTCGGGACATCACCGAACACAGACGGCACGAGCAGCATGTGCAGCACGCCCTCACCTACGCCGACAACATTATTGCGACCATGCGCGAGCCGTTCGTTGTCCTCGACAAGAGCCTGCGCGTCCGGACAGCGAACGCCTCTTTCTATCGGAACTTTCAGGTCTCCAAAGAGGAAACCGAAGGCCGCTTCATCTACGATTTGGGCAACGGACAGTGGGACATTCCCCGCCTGCGCACATTCCTGGAAGAAGTCCTGCCCCAAAACCAGTCCTTCCAGGACTACGACGTTGTACACGATTTCCCGACGATTGGCAGCAAGGTCATGTTGCTCAACGCCCGCCGCTTTGTGTCGGATGGCAGCCAATCGGAACTGATCCTGCTCGCCATTGAGGACATCACCGAACGCAAGCGGGCGGAAGAAGCGCTGGTCGAGGCGGGGGCGTTGCAGAGCGCGATCTTCAACAGCGCCAACTTCTCAAGCATCGCCACCGACGAGAAGGGCGTCATTCAGATCTTCAACGTCGGCGCCGAGCGCATGCTGGGCTATACGGCCGCCGAAGTGATGAACAAGATTACGCCGGCCGACATTTCTGATCCGCAGGAAATGATTACGCGTGCCAAATCCTTGAGCGCCGAGCTTGGGACCAAGATCACGCCGGGCTTCGAGGCGCTGGTCTTCAAGGCCGCGCGCGGGATCGAGGACATTTACGAACTGACCTACATCCGCAAGGATGGCAGCCGTTTTCCTGCAGTCGTCTCGGTCACGGCACTACGCGACGCCCAAGGGGGAATCATTGGTTATCTGTTAATCGGCACCGATAATACCGCACGCAAGCTGGTGGAAGCCGAGCGCATGCTGCTCGATCAACGCGTGCGCGATCAACAATTCTACACCCGCTCACTGATTGAATCCAACATTGATGCACTGATCACCACCGATCCGCGCGGCATCATTACCGACGTCAACAAGCAGATGGAGGCGCTCACCGGCTGCACGCGCGACGAGCTGATCGGCGCGCCGTTCAAGAACTACTTCACCGACCCGGAGCGAGCCGAGGCTGGCATCAAGCTAGTGCTCGGCGAAAGCAAACT